>CAZLRN010000015.1:11467-21762 GCA_964561715.1 uncultured Spirochaetales bacterium | reverse complement strand
CTGACCAACAGGGCCTACATCGGTGTGAGGGAGATCCACAAGCGGGCGGAAGACCGCGAAGAGGTGGAGGCCGTGTGGGAGCCGATCGTGGGGAAGCGGATCTTTCAGACAGCCCAGAGGATCCTTCAGGTCAACAGAGAGCGGTACCACCGCCGGGGCACCCAGAGGTACAACTACCTGTTCTCGGGCCTCCTGCGGTGTGGAAAGTGTGGAGAGAAGCTTCAGGGAAAGAGCGCCTACTCCAGCTCTGCCAAAAAACACTACTACTATTCCCACAAGAGCATCTGCTCCCAAGGAGGGCTCAACCGCATCGACGCGGAGGTGGTTCATCGACTGGTGCTGGACTGGCTGAGAGACATCGCCGAGAACGGAGAGAAGTTTCAGCAGTTTAAAGAGCAGGGGAAGAAGCGGATCGGCAGGAGGATCTCAGAGTTGGAGAAGGCTCTATCCGTTTTGGAAAAGGAGAGGGCGGAGCTGGAGGAGGAGATCGAGCTGAGGATTCAGGAATTGGTTCGGACCGATTCTGAAAAGCTACGGAAGACGATCGAGGAGAGCATCGCGAGCTTAGAGGAAAGGAAGAAGGAAGCGGCCGAGAGGACCGCCTTTGTTAACCATTCCATTTCGGAGCTGCGGGATGTTGTCTCAAATGAAGGGGATTTGTACCAGGATTACTGTAATCGAATCGGTGAGGTGCTGAATGGTCCGGTGGATAAGCGAAAAACCGGCCTGCAACGCCTTATCTCATCGTTAGTTACCGAAGCTGCAGCCATAAAAATAGCCCTGGAGGGTGTTAACCATCCAGGGCTACGTTCGTGTGTGTTTGTTTCTGCTCCCCCGGACGGGCTCGAACCGCCGACCTAGTGGTTAACAGCCACCCGCTCTACCAACTGAGCTACAGGGGATCATTAAGTACAAACGGTAAGTTACACAAAAAAATGCTTAATTGTCAATATATCGACAAGAAAAGCCCTGATATGAACGCCGTAGCGTCTCTACTGCGCCAAAAAATGCACTATATCCCTCGTTTGAGGGTACAGCTTCTTATACAACTCGAAGATTTCATCGTATTTTTTGCCGTTTTCCAGGTTAGGATCGACTCGCCTCACGCCGGAATGGCTCCTGGCAACCCCCCCCGCCTCTTCGAATGAACCGAAAACACCACCTGCTATGCCGCCTAGAAGCGCTGCTCCCAGGGTGCTGCTCTCCTGAAACTCCAACACATCCAGCGGCTGCCGGAGCACGTCCGCTTTGATCTGATTCCACAGGCTATTCTTCGTGCCGCCGCCAACGGCGCGAATCTCTTTAATGGGGCCGTCGAGTACCGCGTCGAGACTCTCGATAATATGGCGCAAAGCGAAGGCGGTTCCCTCCAATACGGCTCGAGCCAGGTCGCTACGGGTCGTTGAAGCGGTCAATCCTACGAACATGCCCCGCGCCTGGGGATCCCAGACAGGGGTGCGCTCCCCCTGCAAGTAGGGAAGATAGATCAAACCGCTGGCACCAGGCTCGCATGCTTCGGCCAACTCGGTTATCTCCAATCTGCTGCCAGCTGCCCTCTGACCGGTCGTCCCAACGATCTCCCGCTGAAACCACTCGATGCTGACTCCCGTGGAGGTGGATGACCCAATGCCGAACCACATGCCTTTGGGTATGTAGCCGCAGTTGATCCAGCGCTTGTCCGTGGCGGGTTTGCGCATAGGCAATGTAACGCAGTCTGTTGAACCGGCTACATATACGATTGTACCCTCGCTCACTGCCCCGGCCCCCACGGCAGCGGATATCGAATCGCCGGAGCCGCAGGCAACCGGAGTTCCGGCTTTCAGCCCAGTCTCCGAAGCCGCTGACTCGCCGACAACGCCAACCTGCTCTGACGCCCCCTTGATTCCGGGAAGCTTTTCAATGGGAACGGACAGTTTGCCGCAGATCTCTTCAGACCACTTCCAGGGATTGTCGATGTCAATGAGACCGGAACAGCCCACTATACCTGGATCCGTGTAGAGCTCTCCAGTGAGCTTATGGGTGATATAGGTGTTTACAAAGCCAAATGTCTTAGCAGCCTTGTAGACCTCCGGCTGTTCGTCCCTGAGCCAAAGGATACTGGTCACGGCGCAGGTTCCAGGAACCAGGACGTTTCCGATGGTTCTCTCGTAGTCGTCCCTGGGAAGGATCTTCTCGATCTCCGCCACCTGGGCGATGCTTCTCTGGTCGTTGTACATGATAGCCGGGTAGAGCGCCTCGCCTCCACCGTCCATAGCGATGATCGCTGGAAAGATGACGGAAACTCCAACAGAGCCGATATCACCGGCCGCCACCCCGGCGTTTTCGCAAGCCGCAGCAAGAGCCGTCTTTACGCCAGCCCACCAAATTGCCGGATCCATCTGGGCCCACGTGGGCTTAGGGGCGTCGAAGTCATATGAAGCGGAGCGGCCCATGCCCAAAAGGCGTCCCTCGATGTCGAAAATGCTGGCCTTGACGCCGGATGTGCCGACGTCGATTCCCAATAGCGGCTTATCCATCGCTTATCCGTGCAGTCGTGCTGTCGTGCTATCGTGCTGCCGCCTGTAGTATTGCATCGCCCTGCGCGCTCTGTAAAGCCGCCGGGATGGGGCGTTGCGACGGTGTCCAGCGGCCCCACATTGCACGCCCTTGACTTTAGACAAACCGAGGGATCACATTGTATGCACCACAATCGACCACGGAGAGCGCCTATGTCCAAAGCAGACGGAAAAATCACAGGCGAATTGATCGACAAGTTCAGGTCCGACCTCGAGTTCAACCAGAACTACCGTGCCCTTCAGAATGCCGTAACGCAGCTAACGGTAGACGATGTCGCTCTCAACCGCAAGGTCATCACGGAAACGGACCACACCTTCTCCCACCTGCTGGACGACTGGCCGGTCACCAACCAGAAGGCTACGGGGCGCTGCTGGATGTTCGCCGGGCTCAATCTCTTCCGCCCCCGGGTCATGAAGAACATGGGGCTCAAGGACTTCGAGTTCAGCCAGAACTACCTCCTCTTCTGGGACAAGATCGAACGGTGCAACTACTTTCTGCAAGCTATCATCGAGACGGCTGATCGGGACATAGACGACAGAACCGTGGCCTACCTGCTCGACCGTCCCATAGTCGATGGCGGACAGTGGACGATGTTCGTCAACCTCGTCAAGAAGTACGGGTTGGTCCCTAAGGTCTTTATGCCCGAGTCGGAGAGCTCGTCGAGCACCCGGCGCATGAACTTCATCCTCATCACAAAACTGAGAGAGGCAGCCAAGACGATTAGGGGCATGATCGCTGCGGGCAGTAGCCCGGTGGGCAAACCTATGCGAGCAGTTCTGGAGTACAAAAACGAGATCCTCAACGTGATATACAGAATTCTGTGTATCCACCTGGGGGACCCCCCCGAGAAATTTATTTGGCAGTGGCAGGACAAGGACAGGAAGTTCCACCGGGACGAGGAGATGACGCCGCTTCAGTTCGCCAAAAAGTACCTGGAGGTTTCCCCAGACGAGTACATCTGTCTCGTCAACGATGCTCGCCCCAACCGGCCCTACGGCAAAACCTACACGGTGGAATACCTGGGGAACGTGGTCGAGGGAGACGCCGTCCTGTACCTGAATGTGACGATCGAGCGCATGAAGGAGCTGGCAGCAAAGACCATCCAGGATGGCGAGCCGGTCTGGTTTGGATGCGACATGGGCAAGATGATGAATCGAAAGCTGGGCATCCTCGACGGGGATCTCTACGAGTACGATCGCATCTATGGAAGCAGCTTCGACATGGACAAGGGCTCCCGCCTCGAGTACCACCAGGCCCGGATGAGCCACGCCATGCTCTTCACCGGAGTCGACCTCATCGACGAAAAGCCCCGCCGCTGGCGAGTGGAGAACAGCTGGGGAGACGACTCAGGTCAAAAGGGATTCTTCGTGATGAACGATTCTTGGTTCGACCAGAACATGTTCGAGATCGCGGTGAAGAAAAGCTATCTGTCGAAAGATGAGCTCAAGGCGCTGGAGGTCGAGCCGATTGTTCTTCCGCCCTGGGATCCGATGGGGGCTCTGGCCGGATAGAGCGGCGTCGTGATCCTTGACTAAGACTCGGGCGTGGATTTCTTGCCTAAAATGACGCTTTCCCAGTCCTGGGAAGCGCCATCCTTTTTCGAATCGACGTAGTTCTCTTCGTAAAACTCCATGAGGCGCATAAGGCGGGCCACCGTCTCCTCGCTCACAGCGTGCTCGATCTGACAGGCTTCGTCCTGGGCCTTTTGCGGTGAAAGAAGCAGAACCTCTCTCAAGAACTTGGCCAGCCGCTTGTGCTTGAAGCTGATGGAATCGGCTATCTTTAAGCCCTCTTCGGTGAGGGTGATGTAGGAGTTTCTCTCGTAATTGACCAGGCCCTTGCCCCTGAGCACCTTGAGCGCCCCTGTCACAGACGGCATCTGCACGTCGAGCCGCTCCGCGATGTCCTTGACCCGGGCGACGCGGTTCTCCTTTTCGAGGGATCCGATGGCTTCGAGGTAGTCTTCTATGCTGGAGCTTAGCTCGTCGGCTTTGCCTTTGGCCATTTGCTTCAATATACCACAGAGGCGGTGAGCGAGCAACTAATAAAATGAGGAGCGCCTAAGTCGATCCAGCCGAAATGCGAGCGGTAAGAAACCATTATCTCCGTGGTCCTTTTTGTGCATCGAGAAACTGCCTGGGGCTGACTATCTCTATGGAAGCCATGGCACAATCGAGAATAGAATTGTCGTCTGGGTCTTCCTTGATCAAATCGACTTCACCAGAGGTCTCGACTATATCCGCAACATCAAGAATATTACTCAAAATCAATCGAATTTGCTCTTCTGTGTAACCGAATTTGGGCCTTCTCAAAACGCCGCGAAGCTCATCGAGAATCATCTCGGAAATACACATTTTAACCTCTTGTCGAATGACCAATTCCAGAACGTCTCTCGATACGCCCCCAAATACTATCGCAGAGATGATTACATTTGTGTCTAGTACGATACGTTGCACAGATCAGGAGCTGCGACTTTTACTTTTTCGATATGCCGCTATTTCTCGCGCTATGTCTTCTTTTTTCAAGCCGGTATTTAAAGCTTGATTTTCGGCGAAATCGAAAACCCGCTTCCACTTCTCCTTGTTCTCTATATACGATCTAGCTGCTTCGCGGATAAGCTCTGAACGCGTGCGTGACTCCTGACGCGCCACTCGATCGATCTTGTCGAGTAGATCAGTTTGAAAGGACAAATTGACTGTGCTAGTCTTTTTTTTCGCCATGACATTGGCAATATATATACAAAGTTTGTATATTGTCAAGCTCTCCAAAAAAAGCAGATACTCTTGACCCAGCCCGCCTCATCAGCCCTCCTCTTCCAGTTTGATGCCCGAGGTTTTGCCGAGATATGTGAAGAGGCCGACAATCAGGCCAAGCAGAACCAAGGGAACCGCGATCCAGATCAGCTGATGGCCCACGGTGATCTGGTAGAAGAGGGTCGCAATGATCCAACCCAAAAGGGTGAGGTAGAGGGCGTTCAAGAGACCGTAGCCCTTGCCGAGCTCTCTCACGATCGTTCCAAAGGCCCCCAGACAGGGGAAGTAGACCAGCACAAAGAGCAGGTAGGCGTAGACCTGAAGCGGGCCGTGGTCGAAGCGGCTTCGCATGGCCGAAAAGATCTTCTCGTTGCCGCCCAGGCCCTCCTGTTCCCCCGCCGGCGCTACAAAGAGGCCGAAAGCCTCCGCCACGTTCGGTGGGATGGTGGCAAAAGCCTCGCCCATGCCGCCCCAGAAGTCGTACTCGAATCCGGCTTCTGCGGTGCCGGCCTCGGCGGCGCCAGTCTTCCCCTCCCCGCCGACCTCCGCCACGTCAGCCTCCTCTGCCGCTCCGCTGCCCACGGGCTTCGCGGTCGACGCCTTCGCATCTATCTGGGCGTACAGGCTATTGAGCGTTCCGACCACCGCCTCCTTGGCAAAGATCCCCGACAGCAAGGCCACGGTAGCCGGCCAGTTTTCCTGCTCGATACCCATGGGCGTGAAGGCCGGTGTCATCACCTTTCCGAGCTTGGAGAGCAGCGATTTCTCTGAGTCCTCGTTCCCCAGAGATCCGTCCACCCCCAGGGAGTTGACGACGCTCAGCAGGGTGACCGCCAGCACAATGACCGTTCCGGCCCGGATCATGAAGACCTTGAGGCGGATCCAGGTGTGGATCATGATGTGCTTGGGCCGGGGCGCGTGGTAGGGGGGAAGCTCCATGATAAAGTGGGAGGCCTCGCCCCGGAAAAGCGTTCGTTTGAGCAAGAGCCCAGTGAGCACGGCGATGACAATGCCTGCCAGATAGAGGGAATAGACCACAGTGCCGGCGGCGTCCGCGAAAAAGGCCGTGGCAAGCAGGGCATACACGGGAAGCCTGGCGCCGCAGGACATGAGTGGGGTGATGAACACCGTGAGGAACTTGTCCTTGCGGTTGTCCAGAGTGCGGCTGGCCATCACGGCTGGAATCGTGCAGCCGAAGCCCACGATCAGGGGAATGAAGGATTTTCCGGGAAGCCCGATCCTCCGCATGAACCCGTCCATGATGTATGCGGCCCGGGCCATGTAGCCCGAGTCCTCGAGCAGCGAGAGCATCAGGAACATCATGGAAATGATGGGGATGAAGGTGGCAACGGTTCGGATTCCCGCTCCGATTCCGTCGGCGATGATGGTGATCAACCACGGAGGCGCAGTGATCGCGGTCAGGATCGCTCTCAGGCCTCCAACAACGAGGGTGTCGAAGAAGATGTCGAAGAAATCGATGAAGGCCCCTCCGAGGTTGATGGTGGCCCAGAAAACGACATACATGGCGGCCAGGAAGATCGGGATGCCCGCTACCCGGTTCATCACGATCCTGTCGATGCGGTCTGTGATGTTCTCCTTGCTTCGGCTCCTGCGAACGACACTGGTCGAGAGGGCGTGAATGAATCCGTAGCGGTAATCGGTGACAAGGCCATCTGTGGTCTCGTGCAGCACGCTCTCGATACGCGAGATGGAGCTGTCGATCTCTCCCAGATCGGCGGAATTGGCGCTCCGCACCTTTTCTCGGATCCACTCGTCCTTCTCCAGCAGCTTTGTGGCTACCCACCTCTCGTCGGCTCCCACCGATCTGGCTACCTTCGAAAGCCGCGGCGACCATTGGCCTATGGCATCCTCGATCTCGTTGGGATAGTCGATACTGGCATAGGAGATGTGGCTGTCCCCCAGCTCAGTGAGGATCAGCTGTTTGACCTTTTCGATGTCCCGGTCTTCGACAGCGCTGATTCCGATGATCGTGAGGCCGAGCTTCTTGGAGAGGAGCTCCAAATCGATAGTGATATTACGCTTTGCGGCAAGATCCATCATGTTGATCACGATGAGAAGCGGAACCTTCATCTCCAGCAGCTGGCTGGTGAGAAAGAGGTTTCTCTCGAGGTTGGTTGCATCGATGATGTTGACGATCAGATTGGAGGCGCCGCTCAAGACGTAGTCCCTGGCCACGACCTCGTCTTCGCTGTAGGCAGAGAGAGAGTAGATGCCGGGAAGATCGACCACCGAAATGTTCCTACCGTCTGAACGCAGCCGGCCCTCGATCTTCTCGACCGTGACCCCCGGCCAGTTCCCAATGCGCTGCCGCCCGCCGGTCAGGCCGTTAAAGAGCGTGGTCTTGCCGGAGTTGGGATTGCCCACGACGGCAATGGTGGTCTCCGCAGCAGCAGCTCTACCCAGCGCGCCAGCGCTGGACGGAACGGCGCCACGTACCGCTGATGCTCGCCTCTGTTGTTTCTGTTGCTGATCGCTCATGATCGATCCTGTGGTCGAGTTATGGAATCCGTCTTTACTTAGCTGCGCCTAACTATAACCTCAAAAAAAATATCATCCGCGCAAACCGCCGAACCTTGCTCAGCCGAACCTACCGGGCCCTGCTCAGCCGACGATGATCTTATGGGCCATTCCCCTTCCGATCATAAACCGGCTTCCGAGAACGGAGATGACCAGAGGGCGTCCCCGGTGGTTGTGGATGACCTCGATCTCCTGACCGCGCACAAGGCCCATCGATGCGAGCCGGCGCTTGATTCCGTGCCCGCCGATAACATCGACAATCCTGACGTTTTTACCCTGTCCCACCGAGATGAGTGACATTCTGCTTTGCTGTTCGCTTCCCGCCTGTATCATCCAAGCTTCCGGCATGCGCCGAAGGCCTTCAAATCAGGCCCCCGTTTTAACGGCGGTTAACATAGTTCAGTACGCCTAATATTATACACGTTGCCGAACTTTCGTCAATCATCTTTTTCGCACTTTTGCACCTCACTCAAACGAACCACATGCAAAGCCGCTCCCTCTTTTATTGCCCTGCACCGGGCTTTTCTGTAAAATGGCGCTCAGGCTTGCGCGCTCTTGCAAGCCAAGCCTGGAAATTCTATGCAAAGACGACGAAAGTCTCCCCCGCTCCTGCTTATAGCTGCCTCCGCTCTCATCCTTGCCGCCGGCGCCGTGGTTGCGATTCCGCGGGTCATCCAGTGGCGCCAGGCAATCGTCATCGAGAGCGCGAAAAACCAGGCCAGGGCCCAATGCCTCATGGCGGCCTACACCGATGCTCTTAGCCGCCATCCCGACTTCGAGTTGACCCGACACAGGGAGTTTTTTGCATCCTTTCAGGGTTTGAGCGTCGGAAAACAGGCAGCCCGTGTCAGAAAGCTCGAAAGCAGCCTGGCCGAGCTCGAGGCGGAGCTTACGGAGCTTTTGGGAATCGAGGAGGCTGACAACCAGCACAAAACCTTCAGCCCCAATGGCTTTCGGGAGCTCGCAGAGACCCATCACTACCCCGACGTGCAGCCCATCACCGCCGCCCCTCGCATCACGGGACACGCCGAAGCCGACAGACGAATCGTTCGGATCGCCGAAGCCAGGGGATACCGCCTCAAAGCGGACACAGACGTCGATACGCTGCAGAAGGTGGAAGGCAGACTGCTCAAACCCCAGGCGGCAGAGGCCTACGCCGGGCTAAAAAAGGCGGCGCTAAAAGAGGGCATCCGCCTGGGCCTCATTTCCGGATACAGGTCTCAAAACTACCAGAGGCGCATCTTCCTCAACCTGCTTCGCATCGAGTCGCGGGAGCGCGCAGGTAAGGAGTTCAGCCTGGAGGAGATCACCAGAGGCCGGGCCGACACCATCATAGATCGAATTCTCGAAGAGAGCTCCATCCCGGGCTATTCCAAGCACCACACCGGCTATGCGATGGACTTGACCGACCTGACCTCGGGACGCGACTTCACGGAGTTCGCCGAAACGAGGGGCTTTGCCTGGATATCGGCCAACAACTATCTCAACGCCAAGCGCTTCGGGCTTATTCCGAGCTACCCGGAGGGAGCGGAGAGTCAGGGCCCCGAACCCGAACCGTGGGAGTACGTGTGGGTGGGCCGGGAGGCGCTCGAAAAGCTTCCGCCCTGTGAGTGAAGGTGAATAAAGGCACTTCAAGTGAAATCTCGGCCAGTGAAAGGAACGGACAGAAATGAATTACCAATCAGCCTACAGCCCAAAGCTCGGCCTGCGTGACACCGAGAGGGAAATCAAGCTCGTCAAAGACACCTTCGAGCGCCACCTCGCCAAAGCGCTCAATCTGCAGCGGGTCAGCGCGCCGAAGTTCCTCGAGTACGGCGACGGGGTTCAGGACGATTTGGCCGAAACCCAGAAGCCTGTCGGTTTCGAGGTCTAACACACGACTAACGCCGTGGAGATGGTCCACAGCATAGCTACTCAATAGCGTGGCAAATCGCAGATTAGGGCGGCAGAGCACGCCCCTTTCCAAACGCCTGCCTACTGACCGATGTCCTGGAAGCTCTCCATGGCCTTCTGCACTGCAGGATGGTCGGCATACTGAATAAGCTTTCCCATGGCTTCGATCATTCTATTGCCGGCTTCCTCGAATTTCGCTTCCAGCTCTTTAAGCTCTTCGGGTATACCGTCCGCCAGCTCTGGATATTTCTCCTGAAGCTTCCGCATCTTAGGCTCCAGTCCCTCCATCGCCGCCACATAGCGCTGAATCGCTTTCGCAACGCCTTCGCCGTCCTCAGCCTTTTCGACGTCGTCGGCAAAACTCCCGGTCGCTTCGACCATATCGGTCATTGCCTTCTTGAGATCGGCGTACTTGCCCCCTCCACCGCCGCAGCCTAGAAGCATGATCACAACGGCGCTGACAACTAAGAGGGATCTCGCAATTCGTATAGTCATTGAATCCTCCGATTGAATGGGTAGTAACCTAGAGCATCGTTGCGCTTGTGTCAAACGCTC
>CAZLRN010000015.1:0-11367 GCA_964561715.1 uncultured Spirochaetales bacterium | reverse complement strand
GCGGAAGACCGCGGATTGCTAGCGGCTGATTTCCACTCTGGCTTCGAAGCGCCCCCGCTTTCTGTAGGTCAGGCTCCGGAGCCTGACCGAACCCGACGTCGCTCCGCTCTTCCTGATGCCCGAAAGCAGCGCATAAGAGGCCGGCTGGTTCAGAAGCCGACCCTCCTTTGACACCAGGTCGGAGATGTGAAAAGTGACCGTATCTGTCCTTTGCGCCTTTTTTGCGATCGAACCGTTTCCGTCGCCAGCGTGGTAATCGGTTTCGATCTCGTATTCACGGAGAATGAGCCCGCTCACAGGTTCGTCGAGTGTGGCCCTTATTTGGGTGATCCGATAGCCTCCCGCCGTCTCGATCGTGATGTCTTTTCCGTCTGAACGGAAATCGGACCAGACAAAGGCCGACAGAAAGGGGGCCAAGTAGAATTGCTCCAGAAAGATCTCGTCGATCTCTCCTTCAGGCAGGAGGAGATAAGCCTTTACGTTTCCCTTTCTCAGCCTGTTCTCCTCCGGTGCGCCCCCCGCAAAAAGCATACCGGCTAATAGGAACAGACTGATGCCGAGGCAAAAAAACAGCAGTAATGGTTTCGACATATCCCCAATGTACCCCGATATCGCCCTATTTTCTCCACAGCCTTGACGTAGGGAGCACACCTCGCCGGCCACACCTCGCCGGCCACACCTCGCCGGGCGCCCCGCCGGGCGCCCCGCCTTGACCGCTCCTTGACCGTGCCTCCGCTTCGGTATAACCTGCGGCGGAGAGGTGATTATGCAATACATCAAATTCGGAAAGAAGGGTCTGGAAGTTTCCAGATTTGCCATGGGGTGCATGCGGCTTCCGCAAACCGCCGCAGGCGGCAGTACGCCGCCCGGCGGTACCACGCCCGGATCAACGGTTGTGGACGAAGCTGAGGCGATCCGCATGATCCGCCACGCCGCCGACAACGGTGTCAACTATTTCGACACCGCCTACGGCTACCACAACGGTACGAGCGAGGTCATACTCGGAAAGGCGCTGCAGGACGGTTATAGAGAGAAGGTGAAAGTCGCCACAAAGCTGCCTTCGGCAAAGTACGACGAGGCCGCCGCCTGCTTCGAAGAGCAGATCTCGAAGCTGCAGATCGATCATCTCGACGTCTACCTTCTCCATGGTCTGAACAAGACCCGCTGGGAGAGAGTTAAGGAGCTCAAGCTGCTCTCGCTTCTGGACAAGCTGAAAGCCGAGGGCCGGATCACCTGTGCGGGATTCTCCTTTCACGACGGTCTCGACACCTTTCGAGAAATCATCGAAGGCTACGACTGGGACATGTGCCAGATCCAGTTCAACTACGTCGACGAGAACTACCAGGCGGGAATAGAGGGCCTGAAGTACGCGGCATCCAAGGGAGTTTCCGTAGTGGTCATGGAGCCCCTCAAAGGCGGGCTTTTGGCCCAAAACGTGCCGGAAAATGTCAAGGACACCTTCGAGTCGGCTTCCGTCAAAAGAACACCTGCGGAGTGGGGTCTCCTATGGGTGGGGAACATGCCGGAAGTGACGGTAGTGCTGAGCGGGGTCAGCAGCATGGAGCAGCTCGAGGAGAATATCGAGATCTTCTCATCGCCTCTGGAAGGCACCATGACCCAAGACGAGGCCAAGCTGCTAAGGCGGGTCAAGGCGATCTACGACAGCAAGATAAAAATCGGATGCACCGCCTGCGGCTACTGTACGCCCTGTCCTTCGGGCGTAAGCATCCCGAATATCTTCAAGGCATTCAACGCAGTCGCCATAGGCGGCAAAGTCGAGCAATACAGGAAGAATTACGCCAGGCAGATCCAGAACAAAGCCGATGCCACGAACTGCACCGAGTGCGGTCAGTGCGAAGAGGCCTGCCCCCAGAATCTGCAGATCATCGAGGGATTGAAACAGGCCCACGCTCTGCTCGGCTGATAGGCCTGCGCGGACCGGCGCGCGGCGGACCACTGCGCAGCGAAACGGCGGCTACCTTTCCTCTTCGCCCCGGGCGAGCTTGACGTGGGAGTCGGCCATCTCGTAGCCCGCCGCCTGAGCGCAGGCGGTGTTGAGGTCCAGGGCCGTAACCGCCGCCGCGCAGATCTCAGCCAGGCGCCTGACGTTGTCATTGTCGTCGATGCTCTTGCCGAATCCGCCGCAGCCCATAAGGTTAAGAGCCTCCCGGGCCGTGCCGAACATGGTTCCACCGCCAATGGTCGCCACCTCCAGTGACGGCAGGCTGACCATGAAGTGCAGCCCCCCTTCCACCGCCTCGGCCTGCACAAAGCAGCTGGCCGAAGTGATGATCTGAGCCAGGTCCTGTCCCGTGGCAGCGAAAAAAGCGGCAATGGTGTTGGCGGCGTTGACGTTGAAGCCTGAGATGGTGCCGCTTAAGCACGAACCCAGGTAGCACTTGTTAAAGACCACCTTCTCCACGCCGCGGCTTGTGACGTTCTTCTTGAACACACTGCCAAGGACTTCTTCGGGCACGAAGATCTCGGTCTCGACGCTCTTTCCCCTTCCGTTCATGACGTTGATGTGCGCTGCCTTCTTGTCCGTGCAGAGGTTGCTGCTGATCGTAACGAGGCGCCAGCCTTCGAGGCGCTCGAGCAGAGCCCGGCATATGTCGGCGCTGGCCTTGGTAACGCCGTTCATTCCCATGGCATCACCGGTCTTGCAGTTTAGCCTCAAAAAGACCTTGGTGCCCAGCTGGTACGGATCGATGTATTCGAGCCTGACAAAGGGATCCTTGACATGGGGCTGAAGTTCGTCCACGAGAGTCTTGCTGGTCCGTACCTCTTCACAGAAGCGGCGGGCTTCGTAGATGTCCGGGGCCTCCAGCATAGGCGCCCGGGCCATACCGTCGTAATGGATCGCCGTGCTCAAACCGCCTGATAAGTTAATGGCCTTGATTCCCCTCTGCACGCCCGCCACCAGAGCTGCCTCGTTGGTAGCCAGGGGAATGTAATACTCCCCCTTGGCGTACTCGCCATCGATCTTGAGGGGGCCGGCGATTCCCATAGGAACCATGGCTGCCCCGACCTTCATCTCTATACCGGAGAGGATGTGCTCGCCGCCGAGCAGGCTGCAGTTGTCTACCTGGGCGTTCTTTATGGAATCCAGCGAGACCCCCGTCTGGGCCTCGAGGGCTTCGCAGCGGATTACAGCTGCGTCTCTGCAGGCCTCCTTGATCTTCTCGGCATCGGATCCGTACACCTCTTTGAAGATAACGGCTTCGAGGTGCTGTTGCTTGACCTCTCCCTTTGCAAACTTCTCGGCTATACCTTTCAATTTTGAATCAGCCATTGATCCCTCCTGTCAGCTGCTTGCCTGGCGGCTGCTTGATAAGCATTGTTCGTAAGCGCTGAGACTCTTGGCGAAATCCCCGCACTCTTTGATCTTTTTGACATCGATTCCAGTTTCGATCCCGAGACGCACAAACATCTCTACTAGGGTCTCCGTGGCGATGTTTCCCGTCGCGCCGGGGGCGTAGGGACAACCCCCCAGGCCTCCCGCAGCTCCGTCGAAAATGGTAATGCCCGCCTCCAGCGAAGCCAGGATGTTGGCAAACTCTATACCGTCACAACGATGATAGTGAACGGCGAGCTGCGCCTTTTTGAGCCTCTCCAGCACCAGCTTGGGCACCTCGTAGGCGCTGATCGGCGTGGCCATGCCGGTGGTGTCTCCCAGGGAGATCTCGTACGAACCGAACTCCTCCAGTCGGGCTGCAATGCCCGCCACTTTTTCGGGGGCAATATGACCCTCCATGGGGCACCCAAAGGAGGTTCCGATATAGGATCGGACCTTGACGCCGTTCTCCGCCGCTGTTCTGTTGATGGCCTCGATCTCGGCCAGGGACGCATCGACGCTCATGTTTAAGTTTTTCTTGTTGTGACTCTCGCTGGAGCTCATGATGGTTACCACCTCGGTGAGGCCGGCATCCATTGCCAGCTCGAGGCCCTTCATATTCGGGATCAGGGCATTGTAGAGAACCCCCGGCCTTTTGGTGATCTTTGAAAAGACCTCTCTGGCATCCTTCATCTGGGGAACCCATTTGGGATGAACAAAGGAGGTTACCTCGATTTTCTGGCAGCCCGCCTCGGTGAGCCGGTTCACGAGATCGATTTTTTTGTCCGTTGGAATGAAATCCGGCTCGTTTTGAAGCCCATCCCGGGGACCGACCTCGAATATCGTGACCTCTTTGGGGTAGTCACCGTAATTCATGATCATGCCTCTCCAAATGTGATTTTACAGATAATCATGCCTCGCGTACAATAAGGCTTTCGGGGTTTTCAGGCAAGGTGCAGTTGCCGTCGCAAAAACATGGACCTCAGCAGACTCAAAAAAGTGGGAAAAATTCAAGTTTTGGTTGAAAAATTCCCATTTTTCGCAATGGTAAGGATCTCACAATGGTACGGATCACAATAGTGCGGATGTACGGATCGTATTGGTGCGGCATTGGTGCGGAGGCCGTCATTCCGAGCCGGCTCCGGCCGGCTCCAGCGACCCCTCAGCCTTGTAGGTCCTACTCCTCCATGCCTACAGCAAAATCCTGCACGCAGTTGTAGCCATACCTTGCATGAGGCTGGATCGAAGTCCCAATGAGGCGGGTCTGCGGCGCGAGGATGTTCTTCCTGTGTCCCCTGCTGGGCACACCGTCGTCGATCAGGAGCTGGAGCATGATAGCCAGCGGATCATCGAAGCCATAGCTGCAATTCTCCGAAATGCCGCTTTTCCACTCTCCGTAGCGATTGATCCTCTGGCCCAGGTCCGAACCGTCGGTTCCCACGTGTCCGGTCTTTCCCCACTTGCCCAAGTCCCTGGCATGATCCCTGGCCGCCTTCCAGAGGGCAGGGGAAGGGTGAAGGATGGGCCGCGGCTCCATCTTGCTCAACTGCTGGTAGCACTCGCGGGCCGCTGCCGATTGCGAAGCCCGCTTTTTGAGATACAGCTCTGCAAAAAGGGGCGGGTCGTGCCGCGCCTTGTTTACAAAGAGAACGACATCCTTCTCGCTCTCCGTCAAATAATCAACGTCTCTCGCCGTGTCGAGAGGTGCGATGTCCCACCCCATCTGCCTCTCCGCTTCGGCCTCCGTGACTCTCCTTCCTCCGTCGACGATCACTGTTATGGATCCCGTCGATTTGAGATGTTTGTACTCGCCCCGATTGGGATAGAGAATCAGCCTGCCGGGCCCCGGACTCACGTACTCCAATCCATCATCGATGGGAAAGGGCTTCTCTCCCCCAACGGCACCCATGAGCGCACCAAGATAATAGCTGCCCACCTTTTTGAAGAAAGTATGCCCCCGCCAGTCTGTCAGCGCCCATTCGGGATGCCACATCGACCAGCTTCCGGAAACGCTGAAGCGAATCGTCTCACCCTTCTCTATCCAGAGAGGATACACGGTTTCTCCCTGATCGGATTTGACGGCAAACTCCTCTGCTCCTACAGAGGGAGCCAGCAGAACACACCCCACAACGAGAACCGTGGCGAGGAAGCTGCTGTACGAGCAAAAGAGAAATTTGGCGATCATTTTCATAACCTCAATATACCACGGGAGGTCTCCAGCGACTTCTCGATCCAGATCACCTCAGCGGCCGGAATCGCGAAACACTTCATGATGTCTCGGACAAACGCATTGCGCACGACGAGGTAGAGCGTGCGCCTCTTCGACTTCCCTGCCGACGCCAGCGCTTCGAGGGCTGACCTCACGACTTCGAAGAAGCCCCGCTTCTGGAGCTCCAGCCGCCCCACTTCGTCGACAACGATGTCCTTCGAGCTCTGCTCGGCGCCATACCGGATCCAATCTGTGGCTGTCGAAATCCCTCTCGCCGAAATGCTGTACTGACCGATTTCGTCCACCTGATCCCAACCCGGCGGCGCAGACTCACGGGTCCTCATAAGAGGTACGCTCTCGCCGCTGTCCAGGCACGCCGCATCGTAGCCGATTAGCAGATTGTCCCGAAAGACCTTGGCGAGAAGCACACCATCCGTGGTAGAGGAACGGAGGTGCTCGCGGCACCAGGAGGTTTTGCCGCAGTCCCGAGGTCCCGAAACGATTACGACTGAGTACATCCGCCAAACACCACGACACACGCCGGGACGGCCGATGCGAAAACTTTCATTTTCATACTAACTAGGCTCACGCAATTATAAACGTTCTAGGTTGCCTTTAACAACGTTAGGGAATAGAATCAATTGACTTTCGCGATGTGACAAATCACGGAGAGAGAGCATGAAACTATCACTATTACTCTTCGCCTGCTTCCTCTTTTTGCTTCCCCTTGCAGAGGCGCGGTGTCAGCAGCGTGCCAGCGTTGCTGTAATGGATCTCAAGGTGACCAACGTTTCGAAGGACGAGGTGGACCTCCTCGTCGACTATCTGAACAATGCGCTGTTCGAAACCGGTTTCTTCGATGTCGTTCAGCGCGCCCGAAGGGACGAGCTCATCAAGGAGATCGAGTTCTCCTACTCTGACGTGGCCGATGCCGCAAGAACCAAGGCTCTTGGCAGGCTTCTGGCTTCGCGCTTTCTGATCTTTGGCAGCATTGGCCGAATCGGCTCGAAGGTGCTTTTCAACCTGACAACCGTAGATGTTGAAACAGGGAGAACCGTTAGCACCCACTCCAAGAGCTATGCAAGCCTCGAAGAGATCATAGACGGCTTTTCAGAGATCGCTCAAACCATAAGCGAAAACGCGGGCCGCTATCTTACCGAAAGCGGAGAAAAGCTCGCCACCGATGCGGCGTTCTACTCCCGAGCCAGGATGCTCTATTACGAAGATTTCGAAGAGCAGACGTGGCTCCAGACCGATAAGCTCTCCTACAGCAACGGGCGTTACCAGATCTTCTCCGCGGACAGGGACTGGTACACCTGGCAGCAGCACGTGCACGACGATTTTATCATCGAGGTAGAAGCCCAATGGGTGGACGGCCAGACCAACGCCGGCTTCGGCCTGATCTACAGGGTGCAGGACGGTGATAATTACTACCTCTTCGATATCTCGAACACCGGATTCTTCAAAGTGGACAAGAGAATCGGTGGAGATTATCATGCCCTTACCGAATGGGAGCGCTCCTCAGCAATCAATCCAGAAGGCGTCAACTTCCTCAAGGTCATTGCTATCGGAGATCGCTTCAGCTTCTTCATCAACAACAACCGTGTCAAAGAGTTGACCGATGATAGCTTCGAGAGGGGGAAATTCGGCCTCTTTTCGGCTCAGGGCGTGCGCGCTGTCTTCGACAACTTGAAGGTCTACCAGGGCCACCTCTTTCTCTACGAGAACTTCAACCGGATCACTGATGACTGGCATCAAGATGAAACAGCCTTCATAAGGGACGGTGAGTACGTTCTTCTGCCCGAGAAGAATGGATACTTCAGCTGGAGGGGCGAAAACCTTTCCAATTTTTCCTACAAAGCCGACGTGAAGTGGCTGGGAGGGTCTATCGATCGTGGATTCGGTCTTACCTTCAATCTTCAGGACACCAACAACAACTACAGCTTCATTATCTCCAAAAACGGCTACTATATGCTGGGCCGTTACGTTGCCGGTCAGTGGGAAGATATCATTTCCTGGCGTAAATCGCGCCTCGTCAACGAGGAGGGCAAAAATGCCCTCAAGGTGCAAGTTCGAGGAGAGAAGATCAGCCTCTTTATCAATGACAATCTGGTAGACGAATACGAAGATATTGATCCCATCAAGGGACGCATAGGATTCGTGAGCTACGCCGACATAAAATCCTCTTTCGACGAAGTCGAGGTCTTCCTGCTGGAATAGCGTCGAATGGACCGAGAAAGAGCAACCAACATCCTTCTGTTCTTCATCGCAGCTTTTATCATCGTGCTGATTCTCAAACTCGCCCAACCTGTTGTTCTCGTCATGCTCCTTGCCGTGCTGCTCGCCTATATCATGGATCCTATCATGATGGCGCTGAAACGACTGGGCCTGCCCCTCGCCCTGGCGGTTTTCATAACGGCGCTGCTCTTTCTGGGAATCTTTACTGGCGCCGGAACTATCATCATTTCAAATCTGATCTCCTTCGGCAGAAAGCTGCCGCTGTATCAGGACGAGCTGGCGAGGTGGCTCAACTCCCTCAACGCTCAGATCGAAGAGCTTATAGGAGATAGGGTGCACTACAGCCTCTTCGAAGAGATCGCGAAACTCAGAATCGGGAATATCGTCGTCAACGCCGCTTCGACCATCGCCTCCAACGTATCGTTCCTGCTCCTCATAATACTCTTTGCCTCGCTCTTCCTCGTGGAGAAGTACCACCTCACCAGAAAACTGGTCAAAACCTACTCCACCCGGGGAACGAGGGGCCGGCGTTCCGCAAAAGAAAAGAGCATGGTTCCCGTTATTCTGCGGCACATTGATTCGAACCTCAGAAAGTTCTTGGTCGTCCGCACGCTGATCAGTCTGACCGTTGGTACGGCATCCGGTGCGGTCCTGTTCTTCTTCAAAGTAGAGTTCGCTCTCATCTGGGGTCTCATGACATTCCTGCTCAACTACATTCCCAACGTCGGCTCGGTCATTTCCATGATTCTGCCCTTTGTCTTCTCCTTCGTGCAGTACAGTGGAACTGCAACGCCGTTCCTGATCCTGCTCTCCCTCGCCCTCTGCCAGTTCGTGACGGGGGTGCTCATGGAGCCGAAATTCCTGGGAGACACACTCAACCTCACGCTCTTCATGGTCTTTCTCTCCATGTTCTTCTGGGGTTGGCTGTGGGGAGCAGCCGGCGTTCTGCTCGCCGTGCCCATGACCACGTCAATCAAGATCATCCTGAGCAACATTCCTGCCACATCCCGCTACACAATTTTTATGGAGAAACCGGTCTCCCGCAAGATGATCCATAAAATCAGGGAGTTGGGAAAAAAGAAGAACGCCGAAAACCAGCAATAAGGCCGCATGCGCCAATAGGGGCACGCGCGCCAATAAGGGCATGCACGCCGGCTGTCACCTTCCGCCCCTGGAAGTCGATTCAATTGGTCAATTGTTCTCCTGCTCTTGTTCTCCTGCTATTGACCGCGCTTCGCACTGGGACTACTATCAAGCGTCCAATACACACGCAAACACCATGAGGAGAGAGGAAAAGAACAATGAAGCTGGGAATGGATCACATTGGAAACGTCACCGATGAAAAGCTGCATTTTCTGCAGCAACTGGGGGTCGAGGGAGTCATGGCCAATCCGGTTAGATACTTTCGCGGCCGGGGTTATTTCAGCGTCGAAGAGCTGCAGACTCTCAAAGACTGGATCGAATCCTACGACATGAAGCTTATGGTAGTCGGGCCCTTTCAAGAAGGCTGGACCTGGGCCTACAAGTGGATGCTCGGTCTACCCGGAAAAGACGAACAGATCGAGAACGCTCAGAAGCTGGTTCGCAATATGGGGCAGGTCGGTATTCCCCTCCTTACATTCAACATGCACGCCATGCGATTTTACAGGACCTCCCGGGCGAATCCCAGAAGGGGGGGCGCTCTGGGTACGAATTTCGAAATCGAAAAGGCCAAGGATCAGCCGCTTATGTACAGCGAGACTCTCGACACGAGCCTGATTCCCGAAAGCCACCGCAAGCCGATTAGCGACGACGAGATGTGGGCTAACCTGACCTACTTTCTGAAGGCCGTCATTCCCGTGGCGGAGGAGGCGGGAGTCAAGCTGGGCATTCACCCCGACGATCCTCCGATCCCTCAGACCGGCGGTGTGGCGCGCATCATGCGCAGCCCCGACGCCTTCAGGCGGGCTATCGAGATCGTTCCCAGCGACAACATCGGCCTGCTCTTCTGCCAGGGATGCTTCACCGAGATGGGCGCTGATGTCTTCGAGGAGATCCGCTACTTCGGGAGCCGGAAGAAGATATTCTGGGTCCACTTCAGAAATGTTGTGGGAACAGTGGAGAATTTCGGCGAAACCTTTCCGGACAACGGGCGCATCGATATGCTCGAAGCGATGAAGGTCTACGACGAAATCGGCTATGACAGCTATCTCGTGCCGGACCACAAGCTCATCATGGTCGGTGATACGGATTGGGGCCACCGCTACTGGGGCTTCGCGCTGGGATATATGCGGGGCTTGATGCAGGCCGTCAAGGGCATGAAGTAGAAGGCGCCTCAAAGAGGAGCACGAACGATTATGAAGCTTCTCGCTGTTCCGGGGACCCCCATGAAGGGATCCAACATCTGGCTCGGAACCGCGGTCTTCGGATCCACCTACCCGGAGGCCGACTGCTTTCGTATTCTAGATCGTTATCTGGAGCTCGGCGGCAACGTCATCGATACCGCCAATGTCTATTCCTCGTGGCTACCCGGCGGCGAGGGCAAAAGCGAGCTCACCATCGGCAAATGGCTTCGCCAATCCGGTGCCCGAAATCGAGTGTTCATCTCCACAAAGGGAGCGCACCCGAATTTCAAAACGATGCACATCTCGCGCTTGTCCTGGGAAGAGATCAGAGAGAACCTCGGCCAGAGCCTGGAGCGGCTGGGCATCGATTCTGTCGACATCTACTGGCTTCATCGGGATGATCCGAAAGTACCGGTTGCTGGAATTATGGATTGTCTAAACGGACTCCTCTCAGAGGGTCTCGTTAAAGCTATAGGCGCTTCCAACTGGAGCACCGAACGGATCGAAGCGGCCCAACGCTACGCCGAGGACAGCGGCCTTGTCGGTTTCTGCTGCAGCCAGATCAACTTCAGCCTGGCATCCCCCAATCCGGGATTCGACTTTCCCGGAACCATCACGATGCGGCGGGAAGACAAACCCTTCTATCGTGATGCAGGACTGCTCCTTGCGGCTTACTCGTCTCAGGCAAGGGGCTTCTTTTCCGGCAAGTACCACCGCGGAATGGTAATCACCGAGCAATCCACGAACAGAGAAAAACAGGTTTCCAAGGGCTACTTCAACGAGACCAACTTCGACCGCCTCGACCGAGTCAAAGAGATGGCAGGGGAGCTGAAGCTTGCCCCCAACCAGGTGGCCCTGGCCTACCTCTTCAGCCAGCCCTTCGATGTGGCGGCGATCGTCGGCTCCAGAACCGTCGACCAGATCGAGGCGAGCTGCTCGGCCGCCGATTTGAGGCTGACAGAAGAACAGGTCAGGTTTCTAGAGAAGCGACCATGAAAATAACAGACATAAAAACTATTGTGCTGGCGGATCGTTTTGTGCTGGTGCAGGTCGTGACCGACGAAGGACTAATCGGGATAGGCGAATGCAGCCCTATGAACGCTGCAGTAACGGTGCCAATGGTTGGGTTGCTTCGAGATATCGTTGTAGGCGAAGATCCACGGGATATCGAGCGCCTCTGGGAGAAGATGCTGATAGGCTCGTACAAGCTTCAGGGAAGAGGTGCGGCACTAGCGATAAGCGGGATCGAAATCGCCCTGTGG
>CAZLRN010000014.1:19978-24555 GCA_964561715.1 uncultured Spirochaetales bacterium | reverse complement strand
CCTCCAAGCAGGACGTCTATCTTTCCCAGGAGCTCATCCTGGGTCATGAGGTAGCGCTCCTCTTCGGGCAGCTGAATTGTATATCCCAGAGCGTTCATGCCACGGGGCACGATGCTGACCTTTTCGACTGGATCGGAGCCGGGCGTGAAGTGAGCCACCAGAGCATGCCCCGTTTCGTGATAGGCCACGATTTCTCTTTCCTTCGAGTTGATCAGACGATTCTTTTTCTGCAGTCCCGCTATGACCTTCTCGACAGCCTCGGAGAAATCCTCCTGCTTCACCTTTTCTCTCCCGGCTCGCACAGCCAACAGAGCTGCCTCATTGACGAGGTTGGCGAGGTCGGATCCCACGAATCCGGGCGTGTTCTTCGCTACTCTTTTCAGATCGACCGATTCGTCCAGCTTGACATCTCGAATATGGATTTTCAGTATGGCCTCTCGCCCAAGCAGGTCCGGTTTGTCGACCACGATCTGTCGGTCGAACCTTCCGGGTCTCAAAAGAGCCGGATCCAGTATCTCCGGACGGTTTGTAGCGGCCAGGATGATGACCCCGGATTTCGAATCGAATCCATCCATTTCGACCAGTAACTGATTCAGTGTCTGTTCCCTCTCGTCATTTCCGCCCACAACCACTCCCCTGCTCTTGCCCACTGCATCGAGCTCATCGATAAAGATGATGCAGGGCGATTTCTCCCGGGCCTGTTTGAAGAGGTCTCGCACTCTGGCTGCGCCCACTCCGACGAACATCTCAACGAAATCGGCGCCGCTCATCCTGAAGAAGGGCACTTCCGCTTCTCCGGCAACGGCCTTGGCCAGAAGGGTTTTACCTGTGCCCGGCGCCCCAACGAGCAGCACACCGTGGGGCATCTTGCCGCCGATAGCTGTATACTTCCGGGGATTCTTCAGGAAATCAACGACCTCCACCAGCTCGCCCTTGGCCTCGTCGGCACCGGCCACATCGCTGAAGCGGACACCCGTTTCTCCCTCGGCTACGATCTGAGCCTTGTTCTTGCCAAAGGACATCACCCCGGACCCCAGATTGCCCATCCTCTTGAGCAGAAACCGCCATATCAAAGCGAAGATGACGATGGGAACGACCCAGGAGAGCAGCATGCCGAGGAAGGGACTCTTATTCGTCACCACGGAGTAGTACTCGACGCCTTTTTCGTCCATAAGCCTCACTAGGTCGGAATCGTCTACTTTAGCTGTCCGGTACTCTTTAACGGCTCCGGCTTGCCCCTGCCCTTTCTTTTGCAGAGCTTCGAGGTCTGCCCTAGAGGCGGTCAAACCCGTGTAGAGGCTTTCACCCATTTCGACGCGCTTGATCTCACCAGTGCGGATTTTTTCCTTGAAAGCGCTGTACTCAATCATCTCCCCTGCGGGAGCACTGAGGAAATGGTTGATGAGAATTAAGACGACGAAAACACCCAAGAGATACCAGATAGAAAACCGAAACTTACCTCTGTCAAAGGGATCGAAGACGGGGGGCTTTTCGCCCGGTCCGCAATCCTTTCCGTCCCCCTTCTCCCAGCAGTCGTCATCGGCCTGTTTTTTTGCCATTGAAATTCCTCACTTGCCTGAATTGTCACGATAAAGCTAATGCTTATTGAGCTGCATCGTCAATGTAGGGCGCAAAGGGATAGGTGCTTCAGACGATCAATCAATCGGCTCTTGATCTCTACGGCTTGGGGAAGCTTCCGCTTTATCTCTTCCAGCCTATAGCCGAATCCGGAGCCCTCGAGGGTGGAGAGATCCAGCATTCCGCTCCGTCTCGTGTACAATCCTGGATGAACCTCGGCCTCGATAAGCGAGGCCTCGGGATAGAACTGGCTCGCATTCGCCTCCACCCCCATTATGGTTCCGGCGTGGGCGGCGAGAAGGACATGGGGGATCATGGCGATCATTGGATTGGTCAAATCCTGAACCATCAGCGTCATGCCATGGGCCTTTGCCCAACAGAGGCTGAGCAGGGCACCGGTCTGCGTTTTGCAGGTCTTCAACGCAACGCCCGTCCACCCGAGAGATCGGCCAAGCCGAACCAGCTTCCAATCGTGGGCGCTCTCATCCATAAAGAGAGGCTTCCGAGCCGATACGCTGTGCACATCGATGCGATACTGCTCCAGGTCATAGGGGAAGGGCTGTTCGACGTAGAGAATCATGCCGTAGATCCGGGGGTGCTCCAGTACCAGTCGATCGAGCATATCGTTGACATACTCCGGTTCTTGGACAGTGCAGTTGAAATCGGAGGTGAGCCAATCAACCCCGAGATCAATGCCAATTCCGCCCACGCCCGTGAGGCGTTTATAGTCCCAGTCGTAATCGTTGCCACGAAGCTTCACCTTGAGACATCTTAGTCCGTCCCTATTGATCCAATCGGGCAAAAGAACGGGATAACCGTCTTCGGGTTCGTTTCCTGCAAGCTCGGATTTTTCTACAGGGTCCTTTCCGCCGACAAGATGCCAGACCGGAAGCTGCCTCGGCGCGGGGCGTACGAGAAAATCTTCTGGGAATTTCCCCTTGAAAGTAATCGGCGAATCCTTCGCAGGCTCCAGATAAGAGGAGAGATCCCGGTTCATGAACTCTCCATTGTATGTATCGTAGGCTCTGCATTCGTGCAGATTCCCGTAGGCATCGTGAATCGCGATGTCGAAGGCCGAGCAGCAAACCAGCGCAGCCAGCCAGGGCATGGGCTCGGATCCCTTCCTCCGAAGGTTTGTCTGCTCCAGCATCTCGGGCAAGACTTCACTCTGAAAGGCATGACCGATCTCCATCGGATGTCCCGTCACAGTGAAATCCTGCCAGGCCCGGCAAAGCTCAGTGGCGAAATCTTTCAGTGCTTTATGCCTCTCCTCCCAACTGATGGAGCTGGGCCAAACCCACTGCACATTCAGGGGAGTTTCGCCCCAGCCCACGGCAGATTTTCCCCCCGCATCTTCGACTCGAAGCCGAACCCTGGCGCAGGTCACATATGTCGTGGTTTCAGGGCCAAACTTCAGGGGCACCCTTGTCTCGACCGGAAGAAAGTAGAGTGTCGAGGATTTGCATCGTATGTCCTTGTTCATAAGTGACATACTATTTGAATCCAGCCGGCTGATCAACGCGCATGCCCCTCTCTTGACTTTTGATGCCCACAGAACCAAACTCGAAAGAGCAATTGCCAGAGCAGGGCAGAATCCTCACATCGAGGTATCATGAGCGCATGAAAAAAAGAATCGGAAGCTCCATCCCCAGAATCGATGCCTCCGAAAAGATATCAGGCCTGGCGGCATTCATCGCCGACCTAAAATGGGATGGCATGATCTACGCCCGTACCCTCCGTTCAACAAAACCCCGAGCGCGGATCAAAGCAATAGAGATACCGGAACTCCCCCCTGATTATTGCATCGTCGATCGGACAGACGTGCCGGGCAAAAATCGTGTCAAAATGCTTGCCGATGATTTCCCCTTTTTTGCCGAAGAGGTGGTGAACTACATAGGAGAGCCGATACTGCTTGTCGTGGGGCCCGAAAAAGAGACGATATCGAGGATCCTCTCGGAGATTCGTGTGCAATACGAGGAACTGGAACCCATCTACACCCTCGAGCAGGCTGAATCGGGACAGGCTACCCCAATTTACGGCGAGAACAATCTCTTTGCGGAATACAGTTTTTCCTACGGGGAGCCGGAGCGCGTCCTCGACCTCAAAGCCGATCCCGGGTCGAATCTGACCATATTCACTGACGAGTATCACACCGGATACCAGGAGCACGTCTACCTCGAACCCCAGGGCGTTGTTGGTCTCTATGCCGATAACAGGATTACGGTCTACGGCTCGATGCAGTGCCCCTACTACGTGAAAAACGCGCTGATAGAAGGATTCGGGTGGGATGAAGGTAGGGTCCGGGTCGTACAATCCACCACAGGAGGCGCCTTCGGGGGCAAGGAGGAGTTTCCTTCTCTCATTGCCGGCCACGCGGCGTTCGCCGCTTACAAGAGCCAGAGACCGGTGCAACTTGTTTTCGATCGGAAGGAGGATATCCTCTGCACCACAAAGCGTCATCCTTCCGTCGTGCGTTTCAGGACGGCGGTCGACCAGAGCCGGTCGATCAAGGCGATGTCCGTGGATATTCTTCTGAACGGGGGAGCCTATGCCGGGCTCACGAGCGTCGTGCTCCAGCGGGCTATCTTTTCAGCGGCGGGTGCTTACCGGATTCCGGCTTTGAAAGTGCACGGCAGAGCCTTCGCCATCAACACCGTGCCGACCGGCGCCTTCAGAGGGTTCGGCGCCCCACAGGCCTTCTTCGCCATCGAGATGCACATGAACAATCTGGCCACCCGGCTCGGTGAAGACGCTCTCGAGTTCAAGAAAAGACACATGGTGCAGACCGGTGACCGTACCATTACGGGTGGAACCTTCAGACACGAAATCAAGCTGGCAGAGATGATCGAAGCGGCAAAGGAGATGTCAGGCTACGATGAGAAATGCAGCCAGTTTTCGGCCTCGAGGACTCAGCCGAATTTGAGTTCGAGAACGAACTCAGTTTTGAGCTCGAAGACGCATTCAAATTTGAGTTCGAGGACGAACTCACCCTCTTGTGC
>CAZLRN010000014.1:0-19968 GCA_964561715.1 uncultured Spirochaetales bacterium | reverse complement strand
TTTCGAGTTTAGAGATAAGCACGTCCTCGCACGAAGACATGTGTTTGTCCTCAAACACACGCTCGAGCGAGTCCTCGAGCTCGAGAGGAATTGGCATCAGTCTCTTCTTTCACGGCTGCGGATTCACCGGAAGCGGTGAGAGGGACCATATCAAGGCTAAGGTCAGGCTCGTCAAGCGTCGCGACGGCACAGTCGAGATACGAGTAGCCAATGTCGACATGGGTCAAGGAGCCCAGACAACCCTGCGCAAAGTGGTGGCCGCAACGCTGGAGCTTCCGGTCGAACGAATCGCTTATGACAATCCTGACACTGACCGGGTCCCTGATTCCGGCCCCACCGTCGCGTCCCGAACTGCAATGATCGTCGGTCATCTCTTGGAGCGGGCCGCTGTAGAGCTGAAGCAGAGATGGGACTCGGGTCAAGAAGTCGAGGTGGAGAGCAATTACAGGCATCCGGACCATCTGGAATGGGATGAGGACTCTCTGAAAGGCGATGCCTATCCCGCCTACTCCTGGGGTGTCAACGTTGTGGAGGTCGAGGTCGATAGCATCACCTACGAAACTAAAGTCAAAGGCGTTTGGGGCGTTTACGATGTGGGGGCTGCCTTAGACGATAGAATCGTCAAAGGCCAGATCGACGGGGGCATAGCGCAAGGGCTGGGATATGCCACTCTCGAGGTTATGGAAACCCGTCAGGGAGCGATACAGCAGCGCAACTTCACGGACTACATTATCCCGACATCGCTGGATCTGCCTCGAATCGAGAGCCGGCTTATAGACAATCCCTACGAGGGAGGACCCTTCGGGGCAAAGGGAGCCGGTGAGCTGCCCCTTATCGGTGCGGCCCCTGCCCTGGCAGCGGCCGTTGGGCAGGCTGTAGGCGTTTGCGTGGATCGCATCCCTGTTACCCCCGAGTACCTCGCGGAACTCTGTCAGCACAGGGGAGAAATTCTGTGACCGACGGAGAGATCCGATTTCAGCTCAACGGAAACGAGGTGACAGTTCGCACCGACCCGCTTCGACGACTCCTCGATGTTCTTCGGGATGAACTTCGGCTGACCGGTGTGAAAGAAGGGTGTGGCGAAGGAGAATGCGGCGCCTGTGCCGTATTGATCAACGGAAAGATTGCCAATTCCTGCCTTATTCCAGTCGGAAAAGCAGCGGGCGCCGAAGTCGTCACCATTGAGGGCTTTCGAGAGACCGAGCGATACAAAGTGCTCCTCGACTCAATTACCGAGGCAGGTTCGGTCCAGTGCGGATTCTGCACTCCGGGCATAGTCATCGCCGCCGAGGCGCTTCTTCGCTCAAATCCTCAGCCTGACGAAAACGAAATAAGGCGAGCCCTTTCCGGCAACCTGTGCCGCTGCACAGGTTACAGCATGATTGTAGAGGGAATCCGAATAGCCGCAAATCGCGGAAAGGGTCTTTGGTGAAGCCATGAGTGGGAAACTCGAAAAAAAAGCATTCTGGCCCGTCGATCTGGCTGAGGCTCTGGCTATCAAAGCCGAAAGGCCTGTGACGCCTGTTGCAGGCGGAACAGATCTCATGGTTCAGAGAAGGCGGTGGTCGGGAGTGCCTCGATTCCAGGATCCTCCCCTCTTTGTCTCTCACCTCTCCGAGCTGAAAAAGATCGAAGAGAGGGAAACCGCAAATGGGCGGCTTCTGCAAATCGGAGCCGCATGCACGTTCGCAGCCCTGCTCGAGGATACACGGATACCGAGCACTCTGGCAGCAGCTATTAGCGAAATCGGAGGCCCTGCGATTAAAAATGTCGCGACAATCGGCGGAAATATCTGCAACGCCTCCCCTGCCGGTGATACACTCCCGACACTCTACGCGCTGGACACCTCAGTCGAGCTCGCCAATAGCAGCGGAAGCAGGCGTGTCCCCATCGATGAGTTTATCACCGGACCGGGAACTACGATTCTGGCGGCCAATGAGCTCCTGGTTAGCATCTCGGTTCCTCTGCATTCATTTGACACCGAGCTGTACAGAAAAGTGGGAACCCGTCGCGCCAACGCCCTTTCCAAGCTCTCCTTTATCGGCTTGGCCAAGAGAGATAGGGCGAAGATCCTGGACTTTCGGGTGGCCTTCGGAGCCGTTGCACCGACTGTTGTGCGCTCACGAGAAATCGAAGCAAGAATCTCCGGACAGCCTAAAGAGATCCTTCATTCGCTGGCTTTATCGATCAGGAAAGCCTATGCAGGGCTCATTCACCCGATTACCGATCAGAGATCTACCGCTCGCTACAGAGAAACAACGGCATTGAGATTACTGGATTCCTTTCTGGACCAGCTTGAGATCGATTGCTTTTGAGGAGGTTCGAAGCGATGAGCAGCTACAGCAAAACAATCGCAGATGAGATCATCTACGAGGGAGTCCTCAGGTTAAAGAGGCGAGCAGAGCCAGGGGTGCTGATTACCGTTGTCCAGAAGGAAGGATCCGGTCCAACCGCTGTGGGCACCAAGCTTCTATGCGACGAATCCGGCAGGATAGCGGGAACTGTTGGGGGTGGCGCGCTCGAACACAAGGCCCTGGCAAAGGCCGCAGAGGTTATCCGAGAAGGACGATCGTGTATTCAAAGCTATGCTTTGGATCCACCTTACGAAGCTTCGAGCGATCGATCGGATCTCTCCGGTGAGCCTGATGAACAGCTGGGCATGCTCTGCGGCGGCAAAATCGTGCTCTTCTTCGACTTCATCGAAGCTGCCATTGGACTGTATCTCTTCGGCGGCGGCCATATCGGTCAGGCCCTTATAGATCACCTAGGTCGCCAAAACTTTCATATCTTCCTCATCGAGAATCGTAAGGAAATCCTGCAAGAGGTTTCATCTGAGCGTATCACCAAAATCCTAACAGAGAGATACACCGACGGATTGGCTGATCTGAGTTTATCGGATGGTGCCTATGTGGTTATTGCGACCCATTCACACGAGATAGACTACCAGATCCTTAGAGGCATAGTCGGGGGAGGAAGCAGACCATCTTATATCGGGGTCGTGGCCTCGCGCAAAAAGGCGGCAGCCATGATCGCTCGTCTTCGAGAGGAGCTGGGATCGACACCCGACCTGGGCAACCTGTATATGCCCGTGGGTTTGGATCTGGGAGGGCAGACGCCGGACGATATCTCCTTTTCGATATTAGCGGAGATCCAGGCGCATCGATACGGCAGGGAGGGACATAGGCATATGCGCGGAAACCGGGCGGAACAATGAGCGTCTCTTCATTAAGACTTGATTTGTTTGACATAGAGCAGCTAAAAAAAACTGCGGCTCGGTGCCGTGAGAAGGGAATCGTCATACCCACGCTACAGCAGATGAAGGATCCCTCGCTGATACCTCCAGCGATCAAGCAGGAGCTGACAGAAATCGGACTCTGGGATGTTCACCCCAGAAACCTCTTCAGAATCACCTGGAAAAACGAACCCTGCCCACATGGCGGAGGATATGGGAATGCCAACACCATCACGTTTCCGTCAGAGCTTACAGGGGTGAAGCCGCGGATCATTGGAATGGCGGGGAAATGGTTTCCGACGGGTGCTCACAAAGTGGGAGCCACCTTTGGCTGCCTCGTGCCAAGGCTGGTTACCGGCCAATTTGATCCTACCACTCAAAAAGCGGTATGGCCTTCTACCGGAAACTACTGCCGAGGAGGAGCCTATGTTTCGGCCCTGCTCGGCTGCGAGTCCATCGCCATTCTCCCGCAAGGTATGTCAAGAGAGAGATTCGAATGGCTCTCGAAACTGGCCGGCGAAGTCATAGCCACACCAGGAACCGAGAGCAACGTCAAAGAGATCTTCGACAAATGCCATGAGCTCAAAAAAACACGAGAAGATGTCGTCATCTTCAACCAGTTTGATGAAATCGGAAACCATCTTTGGCACTACACCGTCACGGGCAACGCCATGGAAGAGGTACTGACAGCGGAGCTTCAAAAAAACAGTCGCTATGCCGGGATCGTCTTGTCTTCCGGTTCGTCGGGCACTTTGGGATGCGGCGATTACCTCAAGGAGAAGTTTCCAGCCTCGAAAATGGCTGTTTCCGAAGCCCTGCAATGCCCTACGCTTCTGATGAACGGTTTCTGCGCTCATCGCATCGAGGGTATCGGAGACAAACATATTCCGTGGATTCACAATCTCCGAAATACGGATATGGTCATAGCCATCGATGACGAGCACGCGATCAGATTGCTGAGACTCTTCAACGAACCCGAGGGCCGAGCCTTTCTGGCAGATCAGGGGGTAGAGACAGATTTGATCGAAAGTCTCGATCTTCTGGGAATCTCCTCGATCTGCAACCTCCTCACAGCGATCAAATTCTGCAAGTACTACGAGCTCGACGAACGTGACGTCGTGTTGACGGTTTTCACGGACTCATTCGAGCTCTACATGTCGAGGCTGGAAGAACTGAGAGCAGAGCGAGGCGAGTACACTGTTTCGAATGCGGCAAGGGATTTCGAATCCCTCCAGGAAATCGGCACGGACTGGACCTGCGAGTTGGGTTATTACGACCGAAAACGCATTCACAACCTCAAGTACTTCACCTGGATCGAGCAGCAAGGGAAAAGCGTCGATGAGCTCAACGCCCAGTGGTACGAAGCCGCTGATTACTGGGGTGCGATCCATGCTCTCGCGCCCCGCATAGACGAGCTCATCGAGCAATTCAACACGCTAGTGGGAGCAGAGCTGTGATACTACTCAAGGATTGTTTCTACGTCGCGACTTTAGATGAGGGTGTTGTCCACAGCAACATGGATATCCTCATCGATGACGCCAAGATCTCCCGCGTCGAGGCATCGATCGATGCACCTGGAGCGCAGCTCATCGACTGCTCCGACTGCGTCGTTGTTCCGGGATTCGTCAACACTCACCACCACTTTTATCAGACCCTTACCAGGAACCTACCCGCGGTGCAAAACGCCAAACTTTTCGATTGGCTGCGTTATCTCTACGAGATATGGAAGAATATCGATGAGCGGGCCGTTGCCGTTTCCACCCTTCTGGCTGTTGCCGAACTACTAAAAACGGGTTGCACGTGCACAACAGATCATCACTATCTCTATCCGAAGGGATTTGACGGCGACCTGATGGGAATCCAGTTCGAATCAGCGGAGAGACTCGGCATTCGCTTTTCGCCCTGCCGCGGTTCCATGTCGCTGAGCAAAAAGGACGGAGGCCTGCCACCCGACACGGTTGTTCAGACCGAGGATGAGATCTTAAAAGATAGCCAGAGGGTCATTGAGAGGTACCATGATTCCAGCGATATGAGAAAGGTCGTTCTGGCGCCTTGCAGTCCCTTTTCGGTGACTAAGGATCTCATGACAGAGACCGCAAAACTCGCCCGGGCGCATGGCGTTAGGCTTCATACGCATCTGGCGGAGACTGTCGACGAGAACGACTACTGCCTGAAAAAGTTTTCCAAGCGCCCTCTAGCCTTGATGCAGGAGTGGGGATTTATCGGTGAGGATGTTTCCTACGCCCACGGAGTGCACTTCACCGATGACGAGCTGGAGTTGCTACGCAAAACGGGTACCTCCATCGCCCACTGCCCTTCATCCAATATGAGGCTGGGATCGGGAATCGCCAGAGTCAAAGAGATGATCGAAGAGCAAATCAATGTAGCTCTGGCTGTAGACGGCTCCGCCTCCAATGATACTTCGGATTTCCTGGGCGAGATGAGGAACGCCCTGCTGCTCCAACGGGTCCGATACGGCTCCGATGCGATGACAGTCGATGATGTATTCCGAATCGCCACTGAAAATGGAGCACGCCTGCTGGGATTCACCAGCATAGGCAAGATCAAATCGGGATGGGCTGCGGATCTCGCCGTTTTCAACATCAATAAGCTGCAGTACGCCGGGGCTCTCTCAGATCCACTCGCCGCTTTGGTTTTCGCGGGAATCGATCATCAAACCGAATATACGATTGTCAACGGAAGAGTCGTCGTCGAGCGGGGTCGTCTCACAGGATACGATGAGGAGCAGCTCACTGAAGAGGCGAATCGTATTTCCCGAGGATTAATCTCGAATAATTCCATTTGATTTATTAAATTAAATTTCTTCAAAGGGAGTATTCAGCGTACGCAATGTCTGATATTATGGGGATTATCTATGATAGACGTTAAGTTCAGCGTTCAATCGACTGGGGCGTGCCCCATGTGCCGAAGATTCAAGAACTGTGAAATTCTCAAAGATATCGACAGTGTCATACAGCAAAACTGTGCACCCCTTTCCGACAACAAAATGGAAATTGTCGTGTATCGATGCCCCGAGTTCAAAGAAGAGGTGTGATATGCAATTACGGAGCAAGTAGTTGGCTGCATTTAGAAAATAGGCAAAATTGTTTGGGTTGTGGGCGGGCCGCGTAGGGCGCAGCCAACGATATGCTACCAGAGCAGAAGATCCAGTGGACTTTTTCTCTTTAGGGCATTGGCTTCCCACGTGTAGAGAAACAACCTGCCGGCTCTGTGATACACGTACTCCCTGAAGAGAATCTTGAGGTGGTGGAAAAGAAGCGGACTTCCCAGCGTCGTTACGAGAGCCGCAGGGAAGAGGGTTCCTCTAATCACCCGGAAAACCTTTCTCGCCCTTTGAACGAGCCGCAGCGACTTGTAAGAGATGTTAAGATACTCCGATCCGTAGCGCGCAAAGTCGGCTTCTGCAAAACGCTTGACCTGCAGAACGAACTCTACGGAAACGTGATCGAGCAGACTTCGCACACCAGGAGTCGCAAACATTCTGCGCAAAATCATGACACTGCCCATATATCCCATTTCCAGAGCCTCATGAATACGGAGCTTTAAGAGCGGTCGTTTCGTCCCTGGATAATAAATCCTGCCGATCTCATGAAACAGATCGCAGACCTTCTCCAAATCCAACAAAGTAGCGCGGGCCACGGGATTCTGAGACCTATAGGCTTCCCGTAGCTTTGTCCAATAGCGCCCCCCCTTCTCGAAGAGGCTCCGGCTCTTAGCTTTTTCCGATCCGCGAGGATTCTCTGTCAACTCTGTATCTTCGGACAAGCCAAGATCTTCGAGAAACCTTTTATAGAGCTCAGCCGCCCCTTTCAATCGGGTGCTCCTCTCTTGCGTGAGGTTGAATGACAAGCGCTCTTCTACTCGCATGTTTATTATTGCAAGCCTTTCTCGAGAGATCTGTTGGATTCTCCTGCTGATCACGTTGTTTCTTCGGCCATAGAGGTAAGGAGCGTAGTATCCGATCTTCAGGAGCACAAACCCATATAGAAACCGGAGATAGCCCTCGTAGAAAATTCCAGCGAGCACAGAGCGCAGAGTGTACCAGATTAGGGAAGGAAGCCCGAGTAGAGGAATGAGAAAAATGCGAACGAGGGGCCCGAGAATTCGAATGCCGAGGATGCCCTTCAGAATAGGGATCTGTTCAATGATATGCCTGTAATAGTCGAACCAGCTCCTCATCCGAGTAAGCCAAATCAGCCGCAGGTTTTGAACCGTTTTGAACCACACGCTAGAGGCGTACTCCCTGTACAAATCGCCGAAAGCCAAAAGTGAGCACTCCAAGAGCTTTGCAACACTGAAGCGATAGGAAAACTCCTCTCCCCGCCTCTTCGGATGGTAGACACTCTGTATAAGGAAAAGCACCTGCTCGATATCTTCTCTAAGCTGATACTTCATGACAGAGAGGGATTTGATTCTGTCGAGAGTAAAGGCGCATACCAAACGGGAAACCTCCCTATCCTTTGCGCTTTCCCATCCTTCCTGATTCGCTTTCAGATAGCGTGACAGATGCCTCTTCCTCACGACAAGAAGCACGATTCGACTCACCGCAAATCGCATCAGGAATGGAAGCACAACCGTGGGAGTTAGAAGCGCGAGAGCGACAAGGAGCCACTGATTGATCGATAACAGGAACATCAAGCTCTACTTCTATTTGATTTTTATGCCGACCATTGCCAATCCCTCGACAAAGTTCCGAGCGGAATCGTACTGAAAAGGGATAGCGACTCTTCCCTCTCGATCGAGGAAGCCGAATTTTCCATCTCTGTATGACCGGTTCAACTCCCTCGAAGGATCAATCTCATCGTTCGAGCTGAAGGGAAGCACCACTTTGCCACTTTCGTCAATCACGCCCCACTTGCTCCCATCGAAGACTGCAGCGTATCCCCCGGAGAAAGGCCTGGCCTGTAAAAACTGGAAAGGCACGATCAGCTCCCCCTCTGAATTGATATAGCCATGTTGGCTCGTTTCTTTCTCCGTCGCGATCACAACCTGGGCGTATCCGTCAGAAAAGGGGTATGCGTAGTCAAATTGATAGGGGATCTCCAGTCCTCCTGTCACATCGATATAGCCCCATTTGTAGACCTTACGATCTCCCTGCCACTTTATGAACTTCGCAACGGGAGCAAGCCCTTCGGAGAAAGACTGGGCTTTGTCAAGAATAAAAGGTACGATGCCATTGCCCCGATTGTCGATGAATCCCCATTTGAGTCCATGCTGCACAGGCGCAAATCCGCTGGAGAAGGGAAGCGCGTCGGCATACGTTAATGCGATGACCTCGCAACCCCCGCGATCCACATATCCCCAGCCCTGGCCTCTGCTGTAAACCGCGGCAAGACCCTCAGAAAAGGCACGGCCCGCGTCGTAGCGCAAAGGGATAACTTCCCTTCCCTCCCTGTCGATATAGCCGCCGCCGGTACCCCGTTTTCGCACGAAGGCGAGGCCTTCGCTGAAGTCACTGGCGTCGACGAACTTATAAGGGATAACGAGCTTTCCGGTGGTATCGATGTAGCCGTACCGGAACGAAGAGGGAGGCTCGGCGTAGCCCCGGGGCAGAGCACCTAGCAGGGCGACAACGGCGAACAGCCGGCTTAAAAATCTCTTGCTCAGAATCGACATGGAAATCTAAGACAGATCAATCCGGCGTCCCACGGAATCAAAGACCAGGAAGTTATCCGGATTGAGGGCTAGGGAATACCTCTTGCCAAAGAGATCAGCGTCAGGCAGGGTCTTTGTCTCGACATGCATGCCCTTCTCGTTCTCAGAGAAGGCGTAGAGCAGATACTTGGCTCCGACATTCTCCTCTAAAATCAGACTCACATCGACCACTCCCTTGCCCTCGGGCCTCACCTCTACGTGTTCCGGCCTGATTCCAAGAAAGCATCTGCGAAAGGTTTTCTCTTTGATGCGAGATGCGAGCGGCTCGTCCAGCTGAATGCTGATATTGCCGGAGCGGAAAATCAGGCGGCTTGATTCTGATATAAGCTCTCCTTCTAGCATGTTGATGGGATTTCCTCCAACAAACTGAGCCACAAAGACGTTACTCGGCGTCCTGTAGATCTCGGTTGGGGCTCCCGCCTGCTGTATGACTCCATCATGGAGAACGGCTACACGATCACCTAAGGCCATGGCCTCGTTTTGATCATGCGTCACATAAAGGGTGCTGATGCCCGTCTGCCGCTGGAGCTCCTTTAGCTGCGAACGAATCTGAATTCTGAGCTCAGCGTCGAGATTCGCCAGGGGTTCGTCCATGAGAAATACCCTTGGCTCACGGACGATTGCACGGGCTATAGCGACCCTCTGTCTTTGGCCTTCTGAAAGCTCTTTGGGTCTGCGTTTCAAAAGCTCTTCTATCTTTAAGGATCGAGCGACTTCTCTGACGCGATCTTCCCGCTCCGACCGGCTCAACTCCTTCTTGAGATGAAGGAGGGGAAATTCAATATTTCTTGCCACTGTCATATGAGGATAGAGAGCGTAGTTTTGAAAGACAAAAGAGATCTGGCGATCTTTGGGGTTGACGAAAACGTCCCGCTCGACGCTGGTCACTACCTCGTCGCCAAATCGGATTTCGCCCCTATCCGGTCTTTCCAGCCCCGAGATGAGCTTTAATAGAGTTGTCTTGCCCGAGCCGCTCGGCCCCAACAATACGAAAAACTCACCCGGTCTGATCTCAATGTTGATATCCGAAAGGGCTTCGACATTTTCGCGCAAGTTGAAAAAGGTCTTGGCGACATTTTCTATTACGATCCTGGTCGGATTCATAGGCTTCACTCCACTTCCCAATATCGAAGCGACAAATAAATGTACTACGAAAACGAAGGCTGTAAAATACCTCGCCTGAAAATCTACCTCTCGTACGATTTGATGGGTGGCCTGAAGTAATGGACCGGAGAGTAATGAAGCAGGTTTGATACCTTTGAGGTGTAAGTGCAGGCGTAGCGTTCAATAGACATGAAAAAGTAGCTTTTATCATTGCCCGAGTAAAGAAGCTCGCCCCAGTAAGGATTGAAGTGTGAATCGAGCTCAACTACAAGCTCACCAACACACTGATCGATTTTCCGGATTTCCTCCTTCAAAGTCTCCTCTTGCTTTTCCAGAGCCGATAGAGAGACAGACCTATCCGAGCCACGGGCGTCTCTCTTGACTCCATCCACCTTTAACTCCAAGATCTCTTTCCTGTTCATATGCTCTTTGATCCGTTTAAGCAAAGGATTGGCGGCCGCCGCCGCACAGAGCTCTTTCTCAAGCTCTGAAATGATGAGCATGGTCCGCCAGTGACAGATCTTTTTGGATTGATACACATCGCTGTAGATATGATCTCCAACATAAAGTATCTGGCCTCTTGGTACATCGAAGAGCTTCTCGATGGCGAGGGCGTGTCCACCCTGATAGACTTTTCCCCTCTCTATGCCGTTGGCAGCCTTGACGAGATGGCCCTCGTCGTTGACCACCTCATAGTAAGTGGGTTGACTATAGAAAAACTCTGGCTTGGCGGCGTCGACGACAACCAACTCGAACAGATCACGCCAGGTTGTACCTTCTGGCAAGAAGGGATCATAGCAGTAGGCCATGATGGAGCTTGTGTACTGCCAGTCCGAATTTGTGATCAACAGCAGAATCTTATCGAAATCTCTCATCATCTGAAGCGTTCGCGCAAATTGGTCGTCCCTGATGACATACTTTTGAGGATCCTGCAGAACCATTTTCTTTAGCGGACCCGCTCTGTGCATATAATCGATGGTTTCGTTAAGATCTTCGTAGAGCTTTTCGTAGCTATGCTGCAGTCCTAGAGCCGTCATCTGGCAGAAGAGCGAACTCAAGGCCAAGGAAAAGAGTGTGTGCAGCATTTCGAATCTTTCGCTCGGAAAAGTGACGATCTCGTCCGAATAGAGATCCCTCAGTTCCTCCCTGCTGCAATAATGCTCGCCATGAAGGGCCGCCTTCACATATCCGAAACGGTTTATTTTAATGAGGTTGCCCAGTTTTTTGTCGATGACCAATCCGCGGATCACCTGGTCCGGTTTGAATTTCAGTTTTTTGATTTCATCCGGGTAACCCAGCTTTCCCACGAGATGCTCGACAGTCAACTGGAATACAAGATCCTCGAGCTCTCTCTCCCTGTAGACAACGAGGGTGTAATCCATATCAAAGCCTATCACCCTTATCGCATTGAGGTTCAGCGTCCGTGTTGTATAGACTCGCTCGTCAAGAGCGATGGAGGCCTCTTCAGGCATGTCGGTTTTTCCTTTGCATTTGTCTCATACTTGAGTCAAATATAACTCATTCGAAGAAGAGCACAAAGTCTAGCGCCTATAAGCCGGAATGACCGGTGCAACAACAAAAACCCACCCTGCACCGAGATGGGCAAGGCGGGTAATCTTGCAGGAACCTTAATCAAACCCGGCTTCACACTAACGGATTGGCTCTCTTTTCGTCGCCTTTTCCGTTGTTTTCTTTGTTCGTCTTGTCTTTCTTTTCCTTTTTATCCTGCTTGTCTTTGCCATTTCCCTTATTGGTCGCCGCTTCTTCTGTCAGAGGATCAGTGGTATCCGTACCCGCCGTTCCTTCTTCAACAGTACTCTCCGTGCCCTCTGGGGCGCTCTCAGTACCCTCTAGGGCGCCTTCAGTTCCCTCTGGAACGATCTCTGTTCCCTCAGTGCTGCCCTCGGATTCCTCCGTGACAACCTCTGTTCCCTCAGTGCTGCCCTCAGATTCCTCCGTGACAACCTCTGTTCCTTCCGTTGTGCCCTCGGTTTCGCCGCTCTCCTCACCTTCGAAAGACGCAAAACCTTCGTCGGCTGATTCCTCATCGCTGGTTGAGGTGCCTTCGGCTACAGCTTCCTCGAACTGCTGCATCATCTCAGAGACGCCACCCGGCCCAGAACATGAAAGAGTGAGCAACAGGACAACAACAAATGATCCAAGCATCATAGCATATTTCATCACATAACCTCCAAAGTCTCTCCTAACGAACAGCACTATAGTTGCAAAACCCGTGCCAAAAGGTGGAGTTTTATTTAACTCTTTGCATAATAAGGAGATAGGAAAAAAGGGAGGCAAGGTCGTCAGCCAACCTATCTATGCAATTTGCATAGCCGTGCTGGCCATGTATCAGCTATTTTTTTGTAATATAAAGAGTTAAGTGATTATGCAGATTGAATAAATATGCATATTGCATAAACGGCAACAACAGGTCGAATTGGGGGACTCAAGCTCGAGGAGAAGGAAGATTCCTATTCCGGCTCTCCGCCCTAAAGAACGCATCCATTGTCCATCAGGATCTTCCGGAGGTCCTGCACATTCACCTCTTGCGGCTCGCATCCATTTTCCGAGGCCATCGCTGCCGCTGTCCCGGCAGCTTGTCCCGTAGCGAAACAGGCGGGCATCACTCTGACTGCTCCATTGGCTTGATGATCAGCTGAGATGCAGCGGCCAGAGATCAAGAGGTTTGTTATCAGGTTTGGCACCAGGCATCGGTAGGGAATTTCAAAATAGGGTCCCCCTTCGATATAAAGCCTCTCATGGGTCTCCTGCCCTCCCCCATCGGGATTGTGAATATCGAGATAGAAGGAGTATCGGGCTATTGCGTCATCAAAGCGCCTGGCCTGCTGCACGTCATCTCTCGTCAGCATGTATTTACCTATAATCCTGCGGGTTTCGCGGATTCCCACCTGGGCGCCCGTGTCGATGAGGTAGGCCTTTTCCATTCCGGGACAGTAGCGGTTGAAAAATTGAACCAGCGCAATGGCCTGCCTGCGACCTTCGATCTCCGCCTGGGTGAGGCTGTCCGGATCGGTGCCGTCGACGCCGAGTATTCTCGAAGTATTGATGCGCCACTCTCCCTTTCGCGGCTGTCGGTACATACCCACTGATTCTCTTGGACAATTCTCCGGAAACGCTCCTTCACGCTTTGCCTTGGCCACCACAGACTCGAAAAGCCTTTCTCCCGGTTTGAGATACTCCCTCGCCCATTCAGCCACTTTCTCGTCGTCTACGCCTCCTATCCTCAGGAACATCGTGGCAGGCTGTAGCTTCCCATCCTCTCTTCGCCCCTTCTCGAAGGGATTGCCGGCCAGAGCCGCCAGATCTCCGTCTCCCGTGCTGTCAACATAGATAACGGACTTCGCGAGAGCCAGCCCCCCCTTGTCGTAGAAAACAACGTGCTCGATTCGATTCTTGCCCGAAGTCTGGGCTGAGATGAGGCGGGTGTGTAGCCTCACATCCACATTCGCTTCGAGGAGCATCTCCATGGCCACGTACTTCATGATTTCGGGATCAAAGGGCGTGGCATTGTGGTGTGCCTCATGGATAAATGACACATAATCCGTGCCCGCTGCAACCTCCGAGGGATGGATCGCCCCTCCAAGATCCACCATTCGGTTGACCAGCTCGTCGAAAATTCCTTTAACTATCTGCTCCCGGCCAGCTGTGTCAAAGGCCGTCATGAAGGGTCCCACTAGTCCGACTGTGGCCATACCGCCGACACAGCTGTACTGCTCCAGCAGGGCCGCCTTCGCCCCCTGCCTGGCGCTGGCCACTGCTGCAGCGATCCCAGCCGGCCCTCCGCCGATAACGAGCACATCGCAGTCGATTTTTTCCTGCACCTCTATGGATACCCGCATCTCGTTACCGGCCATGCTTCAGGATTACCCCGCTAATAAGGCGTTGATGGAGGCTGCGGCTGTCCTGCCCTGGCCCATGGCCAGGATCACCGTGGCTGCGCCAAGCACGATATCACCTCCAGCAAAAATCCGGTCGATCGACGTTTTGCCCGATTCGTCTACCACAATGTTGCCCCAGCGATTGGTTTCGAGCCCCGGGGTCGTCTGTTTGATCAGGGGATTGGAGTCATTGCCGATAGCCACGATAACCGTATCGACTTCCATCGTAAACTCACTGTCTGGAATGGCCACCGGTCGGCGGCGCCCCGAATCATCCGGCTCGCCGAGCTCATAGCGCAGGCATTCCATGGCTCGCAGGTATCCCCGCTCATCGCCCAGGAATCGCTTCGCATTTTGAAGGATGTTCATCTTGATCCCTTCTTCCTTCGCATGGTGCACCTCTTCGATCCGAGCCGGCATCTCCGCTTCGGTCCGGCGATACACAATCGTGACTTCTTCTGCCCCGAGCCTGAGAGCTGTCCTGGCGGAATCCATGGCGACATTACCGCCCCCCAGGACAGCGACCTTTTTGGAGACAAAAATCGGTGTATCGACATGGCCCCGGTCGTAGGCCTTCATCAGGTTGGATCTCGTCAGATACTCATTGGCGGAGAATACACCAACCAGATTCTCACCTTCGATTCGCATAAAGCGAGGCAATCCTGCTCCGGTTCCGACGAAGATCGCATCGTAGCCGTCCTTTTCGAAGAGATCCATGAGCTTACGGGTTTTGCCAACCACGAAGTTGGTCCTGATCTCCACGCCCATCGCAGAGAGGGTATCGATCTCTTTCTGAACTATCTTTTTGGGAAGGCGGAACTCGGGAATGCCGTAGACCATGACCCCTCCGGGTTTATGAAAGGCCTCGAAGACCGTGACGGTATGGCCCTCTCTGCGAACGTCGGCTGCGACGACCAGGCCGGCCGGTCCGCTTCCGATGATTGCGACCTTTTTCCCCGTCTCCGCCTCGACCTCGGGAAGCTGAAAGCTGTCGGTCTCCCTCTCCCAGTCGGCCGCAAAGCGTTCGAGCCGTCCTATGGATACGGCTTTCCTGGGATCCTTTAGGGCCTTACCCAGAGTGCAAAGCTCCTGACACTGATTCTCCTGAGGACAGACGCGCCCGCAGACAGCCGGAAGAAGGCTGTTCCTCTTGATAATGGCAATGGCCCCTTTGTAGTCACTTTCTGCGATTTTGATGATGAATCCGGGAATGTCGATGCGAACGGGGCAGCCGTCAACGCAGGGCGCATTCTTGCACTGAAGACAGCGATGAGCTTCGACCCGGGCCTGCTTTTCGGTGTAGCCGAGGGCTACCTCCTGTATGTTGGTCCGCCTCACCATAGGATCCTGCTCCGGGATATCTTGAGGCGGTATCTTCATTCTCTCCCGGGGCTTCATAGGCTCCGAGCGGTTTTGCAGCTCTTCCAGCAAAGCAGCGGCAGTTACAGATTCACTCATATCGCGTTCTCCAAATGACATTTTTCGTGGGCCTTATCTTCGTGGTTCTTGTAGGCTCCCAGACGTGTCATCATATTGTCGAAATCCACCAGATGGCCGTCGAACTCAGGGCCATCCACACAGACGAATTTCGTCTCCTTTCCCACCGTGACGCGGCAGCCGCCGCACATCCCCGTTCCATCCACCATTATGGTGTTGAGGGATACCACGGTCGGAACCTTGAAAGGACGAGTCGTTTCGGCACAAAACTTCATCATGATCGGAGGGCCTATAGCCACAGCGAGGTCCGGTTTGGGATCTCGCTCACATACCTCTTTGAGAGGCTCGGTCACGAGAGCTTTACGGGCGTAGGAGCCGTCATCCGTGCAGACGATGAGCTCGTCGGCCAAAGCCCGCATCTCGTCTTCGAGAACGAGGAGCTCTTTGTTCCGGGCGCCTATTATGACGATCATCCTGTTGCCTGCCTGCTTCATTCCCTGAACAATGGGATGAAGAGGGGCTATTCCGATTCCTCCCCCGACGCAGACAACGGTTCCGAAACGTTCGATGTGGGTAGGCTTACCCAGCGGACCCACCAGATTCTCCACACAGTCTCCAACCTCGAGAGCGGCGAGATTGTGAGTCGTTTTGCCTACCGTCTGGAATATGAGGGTGATGGAGCCCTCTTGCGTATCCGCATCAGCGATGGTCAGTGGAATTCGTTCTCCACGGTCCTTATCCAGAAGCAGTATGATGAACTGCCCGGGCTGGCGTTCCTCTGCAATAAGTGGTGCTTTGATCTTCATCATAAACACTTCTTCAGACAACTGCACTTTTTGCAGGATCTCGTTCATGCTTTTAACTCCTTGAAATGATTATAAGGGTAAGCAGGCTAAGCGATTCTACACTACAGAAAAGACAAAAATAAGTCTACTCTCGCGCGGCGACTTCTCCACTGCGGAATTCGACGCGCCTGTACCTGGCCAGAATGAATATCAGAGCGTAGGAGAAGGTGAAGGTCACCCCGCCCAGTATGATGAACATCGACCTCAGACCTAGCAGATCAGCAAGAACGCCTCCCAGCCAGGGTCCGGCAAACATGCCGACGGCATAGAGAGCCTGATGAATCCCCATCGCTGTGGAGCGTTGCGAGGTCTCGACCCACTGGACGCTCATGCCCATAAGGGTCGGATAACGAAAGCCATGCACGAAACCCATCAACGCTGTGCAGACAAAGAGCAGGGTCAGCGAAGGTGCTAATGCGGCTCCCGCGATGCCCACGCTGTAGAGGAAAACCACTATCAGCAGCAGCGGCACCTCTCTAATCCGTCTTACAATGAACGTATTGAGAAGATTGCCTATGGTGAAGGCTGCCAGATAAGAGCTCATCAGAAGGCTTTTGATCGTATCCGTCGCTCCCATTTTCTGGGCCAAAATGGGAAGGAAGCTAAAGACAATCGCCCACTCAACCAGCAGGGCCACCGTATTCAACAGAGCAGGGAGAATCACATCTCCCCGCTTTGCCAGTACAAAAAAGTTTTGCAGCGACGCTCTTTTAGGAGCCCGTCGCTCTAGCCTGGTTAAAAGCATGAAAACAATCGCCAAAAAACCCGCGGATGCAGCCAGATAGAAGGCCAGCGAATAGCCGCCCCAATCATTCAGCACGCCCGTTACCCCAGTTGCCAAAAGCCTTCCTATAGAGCTCGTAAACATCAGAAGGGAAACAGCCACAACGACCTGGCCTGCTGGAAAGAGAGTGCTGAAGACGGCGGTCAACGGAACCCACGTCGCTGCGGCAATGCCGGTGAAGGCGCGACCCAGTGCCATGATGCCAATGCTCCGTCCCAGCCCCATGAGAAGAGCGCCAGCGGCTCCAAAGACAAAACCGCCGATGATGAAGGGTTTGGCCCAGCCGCTGGCATCCACCATGATTCCGACAGGAATTCGAAGCAGCGCCTGCCAGAGGCCATACATGGAGAGCACTACGCCCACCATGGCCAGGTTGCTTGTCATCGATTCCAGATAGGTTGGCAGGGTGGGCATGTAGAGATACAGGTTAGCCCAGTAGAGAAAGTTGGCCACTAAAAAAAGGCCGATGAGTAGCCTGTTTCCTTTCATTTTCCCAGATTCTCGAAACAGCTTTCTTACCGACGGCTACTTGCCGGAAACCGTCAGTCCCGAAGCCATGAGCCAGGGATAGATAGCGCTTCCGAAATTGATCCTTTCCTTTGAAATCGCTCTTATGTTCCTGAATAGCTCCGAAAGGTTACCCGAGACCATTGTCTCGTCAACGGGATAGCGAATTGACCCATTCTCGATATAGTAGCTGTTCTTGGCCACTCCTGAGAAATCTCCGTTTTCGCTCGGACGTCCTCCGGAGAAACGACACAGGAGAATGCCCCTCTCAACAGATCCCACGACCTCATCAAGGGTGAGATCGCCCGGCTCGACGACATAGGCGCCGCCGCTGTTTACCGCCCTCTCCTTGCCGGTTTTACGCGATCCGTAGAGGGAAAGCAGAAAGGTTTTGAGAACGCCGCCTTCGACGACAGTGCTGTTTTGGGCTTTAAATCCATCCCCGGTAACAAAATAGTTATCGGCTATCTCGTCTGACAAAGGCCTGGAATGGAGGGTGAATCGGGAATCGGTCACCTTCTCGTTCAGCTTGTCCTTCAAGATGCTCGTTCCCGAGATGAGCGAATGATCGGAGAGAAAGCTGCCTGTGAAGTATCCGATAAAATCCGCGAGACAGTCAGGAGTAATAATCAAATCTCCGACGAACTTTCCCTCAAGCCTCTTCAGGTCAACCTGTTCGTCAGACTGCCTCATAAGCTCATGTACCGATCCATATCTCATAAGGTCTCTGTCCAGATCCTTTGTTGTTGCACCGGAGTAGTTGAAGGAAGATGTTTTTTTGCCCTCTTTGGATGTAAACAAAGCCGAGAAGCCGTAGAGGCCCTTAGTCGTTTCAAAGCTCACATCGTTGGAATTGAGAAAGCACGAGGTGCTTAGAGTGAAATCCAGTACGACCTGTTCCAGAATGGTCCTAGGAAACTCCTGTTTAACCATATGCAAGAATTCTTGGAGGCGATCGTACATCAGCTCCAGGTCAGGCTTTTCGGGCCCGGAGCAGAAGGACTCAGGGTTCTGCTTATCGGCAATATCGTAGGCCTCGTCTGGCTGGGAGGCCCCTGCTATCTCCAGGACTTCGTCGGCGGTTTTGTCGATAGTGTTTCGATCGGTTTTGTTGGAACTAGCCATTCCCTGGCGGCTCTCTTTTATCGCCTTGAAGTGCAACCCACTGTTGAAAGTGGTGCGAAGGAGCGTCATTTCGCCGGCCTCGACATTCAGCTCCCATTTCTGTGAGCTTGTTAATACACATTGAGCCTTCTCGGCTCCCCGTTTTTGCAGTGCTGCCAAGCCATACTCGGCCGTATGCCGGTCGGCTGCCTGCAGCCCGGCGTGGCGTGGCGTGGGCGGCCGAGCCCGGCTGAGGCGTGGACGGCCGAGCCCGGACGAGGCTGATCGCCCCCCGCTCTTTTCACCTCCGATCATTTCATCGACCTCCCAAGCTCACTATGCATTTGACCGCGGGTCCTCCAAGACCCACAGGAATCGGCTGCTTCTTGCCGCACATTCCGCTGTTGGACCAAAACATATCATCCGATACCATCGTTACGCTTTTGAGCACATCAAAGGCTACTCCAGATATCGTTGTATCCCTCAGTGCACGGACCAGCTTGCCTTTTTTAATTTCGTATCCCAGTGGCACTCCAAACATGAACTCTCCTGTAGAATCGGCCTGCCCGTTGCTCGGTTTTATCAGGTAGTATCCATCATCGATGGATGAGATCATCTCATTGAGTTTGTCCTGCCCGGGCACGATAGCCGTGTTTCGCATGCGAATGAGTGGTTCGTCGGAGAACTGAAAAGCCCTTGCGTTTCCCGTAAGCTCCATTTGGAGCTCCATCGAGCTCTGTTTGTTGTGCAGATAACTCCGAAGCACGCCCCTATCGATGATGACGGCATCACGAGCCATGGAGCCTTCGTCGTCGACATAAACCGGAACCGGACAGGTCCTGCCTAAGGCCGTGTTGGCGAAATCGACAAGGGTGACCAAGGGACTGGCAGCCTCCCGGTCAAGGTACTCGGGCGCCACGGATCCTCCTTTTATGATATCCGCCTCTGTTGTGTGGCCGAGAGCCTCATGGGCCAGAATACCGGCGAGCTCCGGTCCAAGCACACACTCCTTGACGCCCGCATCGGCATATACACCCTTCATCTTTTTGGATAAATGCTCGTATTGGCGATCGATCTCAACCATCAGTTTCGAACCCGATTCGAGTTTCACAGCTTCGCCGAAAACATCTTCGAATTGGCCCAGGTCACCGTGCACATCGTAGAGCTCCACGGGCTCTCCGTCCGCCTCAGCCGCGAGGAGGATCATCAGAGTACTGCGGGGAATCATGGAATAGGATGAGGAGCCGTCTGAGGTTACCAAAGACTTTTCCATATCCAGGCAGCTCAAGACAACCGTCCTGCTGGTGAGTTTGGGGTAGCTTTTAACTATATGCTCATATAAGCGTCTTACAAAATCTACCAACTCGGCCTGGCCCAAGC
>CAZLRN010000013.1:0-25643 GCA_964561715.1 uncultured Spirochaetales bacterium | reverse complement strand
GCTCAGATGTGTGCTCGAACCGGAGTTGGGCGCAGCCGTTGAGCTCCGTATTGTGGACAGATTGTGGATAACTTGTGTCCTACTGGCTTACAAAGCTCGACAGCCAGTTGGGCGTCAAACGCTGAGCTCCTCGAGCGTCGTTCTGTTCCTCAAAAGATGGCTTTTTTGAGCTCAGGAATGCGACTTATGGGGCGAAGCAAGTTATTTATCCTTATCACTCCAATAAGCAATCTGGCAATGTCCTTTTCCAGCCCTGAATGGAGTTATTGGAGTTAATTGAACCTTTTTCAATCTATAAAATGGTCCTGGTAGCGAGGAATTCGCTTCACAGTCTGGGGTGATCGTGTCGAATATTGGGATGTTTAAGACGATTCCCAGGCGCATCGTGCCGCGTGGCGGGGCAAATAATTGAGAAAATCTGCTGATGCATATCTGTCAGAGGGAAAAGCTCGTATTTGTTAGTCTGTGCATAACTTGTTGATAACTTACCCTTAAAGAGCTGGAACTCCTTGTATTTGAGAAAGTTAACCTTGTTTGGCGTAGAATGGGCTCAGCACCGTGAGCTGCTCACCATAGTGAGCTGCTCAGCACAGTGAGCTGCTCAGCACACTGAGCTTAGGTAATCAGATTACCAGGTAGGAATTCGATCCGGTTGAGGTAAACGACATTGACGTAGCCGGCATCCATATCCACCCTCGTGATTCCCGTGTTATTGAGGGTAAGCCAGATTTTGCCATTCGCGGGAATCTCCAGAAGACGACAGAGCAGCCTGCTGTAAAACTCGCCGTGGGTTATGATTCCAATCCTCTCATCGGTGGATCCGCGCCTTTGCCTCAATTGTGTGACCACCCTCTCAACACGCCGCTCTCTATCATCGGGCTCTTCGAAGGGGCGATTCCACCAGCCTTGATGATCGAGGGACGCAGGCAGGATGAGATCTGGAAAGTTGGTCGCGAAATAGTTTCGTGACTTTCCGGGCCGCGGTTCCTCGGATCCATCGAGATAAATTCCGCCGCATTCGTGAAGATCCTCCCATGCGGTAAGAGGCACCCCTACCCGCTTGGAAACAATAGTTCCTGTTTGAACAGCCCTCACCATGAGGGAGGTGTAGAGGTGAGTTAGGGAGAAACCTCCGACGTTCGTGCCGTAGGGTTCGTGTTCAGCCTCAAAGGGTTCATCTCCAGCCCCTGCTGATGCCAGATTTGTCTGAGCGGGCTCAATGGAGGGTCCGGCCAGGTGCTCGGCTACTAGCTTGGCCTGTCTCACCCCAATTGCTGTCAGCTCAGGATCTTCGACCCGGTTCAAGCTAGTGCCGGTTGTGCTCCAAAGGGCGTTGTTTACGGATTGGCCGTGTCTGATGAAGTAAAGTTGCATGTTGGTTACTACTCTTCTGTTGTGATCTATCCGGCTTTGCTACCCTTTCAAGGAGCGTATAACCTTGCGTAAGGCCTATCCTGGCCACGGATCCTTGGCAGGCCGTATCCCGGGCAAGCCGTATCCGCTGCAGGTCGCACAGCTCCACGATGGATCACGTTGATGAATCAATTCCGATATATTATAAATCAATATACCAACCTGGCGAGGGTATCGGCATTCATTTTAGCAGTTTTTTGTACCCACTTTGAAAGAGGTTTTCTCCGATGCCGTTGTCTCATCCCTCGTGTCAATATCGTGCTAATATAAAAGGGAGGAACTTTTTTGTTTTTTTCGAAGCTGGTCAATCAGGCTGTGGAGTATGCAGCCATTGCTCACAAGGAGCAGTTGCGAAAGAGCCCTGAGGCGCCCATACCCTATATCCATCACTCCGTGATGGTGGGGTTGATCCTTCAGAGGGCGGGCTTTTCAGATCGTGTGGTCGCTGCTGGCATGCTTCACGACGTATTGGAGGATACCCCCGTTACAGTCGAAGAGTTGAGGAGAGACTTTGGCCGCGAAGTTGCGGACTTAGTCAATGAGGTTTCCGAACAGGATAAGTCTCTGCCCTGGGAGAAGAGGAAAGAGAGATACCTGGATCATATCAAGACCGCAACCACCGATGCGAAGGCTATCGCAGCGGCCGATAAAATCCACAACATCAATTCCATCCTCGTCTCTCTCGAGAGAGGTGCTGACATCTGGAATGCCTTTAAACGGGGAAGAGAGGCGCAGATCGACCGTTTCAGGAGATTGCTGGCAACACTGAGAGCAGGATGGAACCATCCTCTTCTGGACGAGCTCGAATCGGCCATTCACTCTTTGGAGTCCGCTTCTTAAGAAGCCCCTTCAATGCTAGGAATTCTGCCATCCCTGACGACGGCGTAATAGACAAAGAGCTGCAATAGCACCGTGCTCAACTCCTGGGAAGCAGAGCGAATTCTTATGGTGAATTCGTTGATCAGAGTGATGAGGCTGCGGACATCTGATTTGGCGTAATTCTTGTGGGCCGTGAGATAGATTTTTTGGCCTTTGCGATTTCTAATATTGAGCTTGGCAAAAACCTCATCCAGAGGATAGTTTTTCTCGATGAACGTCTTCAGAGTCTGCAGCTTCCTGATCTGCCAGAGCAGACCGGACAGCAGCGCCGATGGATCTGATTCTCGAGACAGGAGGATCTTGCTCAGAATTTCCTGAGAAGCTGAAAGATCCTTCATCGCAATACGGTCGAAGAGGGTGAATACATTTTCCTCACGGCTGTGGTAGATGTACTTCTCTATCGTTTCCAAATGCAGTTGGGAGTTCTCGCCAAAAAACTGCGCCAGCTTGGTGCATTGGTCTCTCAGATCGCGGGTGTTGTTTTGAATCATCTCGAGCAGGTAAGAAGCCGCTTCCTGATCAATCCCTATCTTCCGTTGGCGGAAAAAGCCTCTAATCCATTCGATTTTCTTATCCTCATACATCTCCCAAAAAATCCTCTTGTCCCGAGGGGAGACGGCTTTCTCAATGGATCGGCTAATACCCTGCACGAGACTCGAGACAAGGAAGAGAGTCGAGTTGTCGGAGGGATTTTCGATGTAATCCGAGAGAAGCGCCAGATCTGCTTTTCTCTTAATTTCTTCAATGTTGTCGAGGACGATCGCCTTGTGACTGGAGAAGAGTGAGCCATTTCGCAGGTTTGCAATAACGTCGGCTACAGTCGATTCGAAGGCGTAGTAGCGGTGAAGCTCCGGCTTTTCGCCCTGCCGCTTGGAGATCGAGAATAGGGTGTTCTCAATGAACTGTGCCTTCTCCCCCTCTTCGGGTCCCAGTAGAAGATATACAGCCGACATCTAATTGTATTTCCGGATAATGCAGGCGAGTTTCCCTAGAATTCGGGCGTTCTGTGTGTAGATAGGTGGAAATTCCTGGTTCTCCGCTTTGAGCTTAATGCGGTTTTTTTCGATGTAGAGTCTCTTGATGGTCACAGCCTCTTCGACCATGGCTACGACAATTTCGCCGTTCTCTGCAGTTTCCTGATAATTGATGACAGCTAAATCTCCATCCAGTATGCCCGCCTCCTTCATGCTGTCACCCTTGACTTTAACGGCAAAGTGCTTCCCCCCGCCGATCATATCTACGGCAATGTCAACATCGCCCTCGAAATTCTCTTCGGTAAAGAGGGGTTGGCCAGCAGCAACAGAACCCAGGATCGGAACTCTGGCCGTGCTTATCGTACGGCTCTTTTCCCTCCTCACCAACTCCATAGCCCGGGATCGGTTGAGGTTGCACTTGATATAGGCCTTCTTCTCGAGAGCCTTGATGTGGTCGTAGCTTCCCTTAACGGAAATTTTGAATTTCTCGGCTACCTCTCGAATTGTGGGGGGAAAGTTGTGATCTTGAATAAATTTCTTGATGAAATCCAGTACTTCTTGCTGTCGGCGGGTTAGTTTTTTCATCCTACCTTTCGATCTTGATACCGAATTTCTTGATTTTACCGTGAAGATTGCTCGGATAGATTCCCAAGCTCTGTGCTGTTTGGGAGATATTGTAATTGTTCTCTTTCAGTTTGGCAATGATGAACTCTCGTTCGAACTTGTCCTTGGCGTCGTTCAGCTTCATTCGATCGTATTCAATAGTGGGGAGTCTGGCTTCCTCTAGGGTGTTGCTTCTAAGAAACTGCTTGACCGCGTCTTTTGAAATCTCCCGCCCCTCGATCATAATATTAACCCGTTCGACAAAATTTTTCAATTCTCTGATGTTGCCGGGCCAATGATAACTTTTGAGCTCTTGTTTCGCGTCCTCGGTCAGGACTTTCGGTTCACTCTGAGCGTCGTGCTTGAACTTGGCCATGAAATAGGAGATCAACTCATCCAGATCGTCCAGCCTCTCACGTAGAGGCGGAACGTGGATAGGAATCACATTGAGACGAAAGTACAAATCCTCTCTGAACTTCTTCGCCTTGATCTGTTGTTCGAGGTTTTTATTTGTTGCCGCAATAAACCTCACGTCGACATCGATTGATTCTTCACCGCCTATGCGTTCGAACTTCTGCTCCTGAATGGCTCGTAGTACCTTTGCCTGCGTGCTCAGTGACATATCTGCAATCTCATCCAGAAAAAGTGTGCCTTCATGAGCCAATTCGAACTTACCCCTGCGTTGGTTTAGGGCGTTCGTAAAGGATCCCTTTTCATGCCCAAAGAGCTCGCTCTCGATCAGATTTTCCGGAATGGCGGCGCAGTTGACTTCGATGAAGGGTCCGGATTTGCGTTTGCTCTTGATGTGAATAAGCCGCGCGACGAGCTCCTTTCCTGTCCCGTTCTCTCCGAGGATAAGGATTCGGCTGTCCGTTCCGGCACTCTGCTCTATTAGCTCTCTGACCCGTGTCATGGATCGCCCAGAGCCGATCATCTCATCGTCGAGAAATATGCTCGTTTTGAGGTTCTTGTTTTCATTTCGTAGATCTTTCAACCTGAGAGCGTTCTGAACAACAGTTATCGTTTTCTCCAGTGAGAGGGGCTTTTCGAGAAAATCGAAGGCGCCCATTTTGACTGCCTGCACGGCCAGCCCGATGTTCGCGTGGCCGGAAATGACGACAACCTCCGTTTCGGGCCAGACATCTTTGATCTCTTTCAGGACATCGATTCCTCCCTTGTTGGGAAGCCAGACGTCGAGAAGCACAAGATCAACGGAGCGCTCTCTCATGATATCCAGACCGTCAAATCCGTCCTCTGCCAGCGAAACTCTATAGCCCTCATCATCCAGAACATCTCGGAGCACGGTTCTAATGCCTGGCTCGTCATCTATTACGAGAATATGACTCATTCAATTCTCCATTGGCAGATCAACGAAAAAAGTTGTTCCCTGGCCTTTTTGTGTTTCGAACCAGATCGTGCCGTTGTGATCAAATACAATCCTATCTACAATCGATAGTCCTAGCCCTGAGCCGTCCTTCTTGGTCGTGAAATAGGGATCAAAGATGCTATCCCTGATCTCGTCATCGATCCCGTTGCCGGTATCTCGGACCTGCACTCGAAGGTAGGGTTTTTCGTCTTTTTTTACAAGGTCGGTTATCACGCTAAGCTCTCCCCCATCGGGCATAGCCTGAATGGCGTTTTTGATGAGGTTCGCAAAGACTTGCTTCATCTGCTTTCTATCGACCTTTATCGTCGCCTGATCGCCGACGAACCTGCAGCTAAACGTGACTCGGCTCGATAGATTCTCGTAAATGTGGATCACCTCTTGGATGAGTTGCCTCATGTCCACAGGCTCGGAATGCGGATTGGGGAGACGGGTGAACTCTCTGAACTCCACTAGCAGCCTGTTCAGGCTATCTACCTCGTCGATAATCGATGAGACCGCCGGCTCCAGCACGCCTTCGAGACTCTCTGGATCAGATTTGTATTTCTTGAGAATTCTCTGAGCCGAGAGCTTGATAGGTGTAAGCGGATTCTTGACTTCGTGGGCGAGGCGTTGTGCGATTTCCTGCCAAGCCGCGATCTTCTCGGCTTGCAGCAGTTTTTTCCTTGAGCCCTCCAGCTCGGAGATCATACGATTGAAGGAGCCCACCAGAAAGGACAGTTCGTCTTTGGTTCTGGAAAGCACCCGGAAGGAGAAGTCTCCCTCTGAGATGCGTCGTGTTGCCTCTTCGAGATTGACTATGGGTCTGATGATCTCGTCTGTGAGGAGAAAGCTAACTAGAATCGAGAGTAAAAAGATAGGGGATGAGCAGAGAAAATAGAAGACCACTACCGCTACACGAAAGAGCTGCTCGTAGCGGAAGAGCTGTTTGAAGTGGGAACGAGCCTCGGTGATAATGCTGGCGAACTCATCGAATTTCTTTGGGTAGACGATTCCCATTATAACTGCATAGGTTTTTCCTCCTACTACGGATCTGGCGATGGTCCTCAGGATTGTCACATCTCCTCTGACCTCAATGGTGGGGAGGCTGCTTTGAAGACGCCCCAGCGATGTGATGTCACTCACACGACCTGCTTCGTCTCCCTCGAATATCAGCTCTTCCCCGTCACTATCAAAGATCTGCAGAAGATTTATCTCCGGATTGGCGTTTTGAATTGAATCCCACACTTTTTGGGGATCCTCGTCTATGTTGACAAGAAAATCGGGAAGAAGAAAGCTCGAACTGAAACGTTTGAGATTTTCCACTTTGCTAATTCTATACTCTAGCGATAGGCTGAGACCTCCCTCCATCGCATCGCCGACCTTCGTGCTGAACCAAAAATTTATGGCCGAATTGATAAAGGTAATGGATAGCAGCGCTTGCGGAACGAGGGAGAGCAGGGCAATAAGAGCGAAGAAAGCCAGAAGCCTTGTCTTGAGTTTCGAACCTGCTCGTCTGTGTGTTCTCTCTCTGACCAGCTTGACGATGTTGTAAATTATGGCTCCAAGAAGAACAGCTGGAAGCACAAAGGTGATGGCGATTACAGCCATCGTGTTGGCGGATGGGCTGGCTTCGGAGATGTTGGCTATAAGCTGGCCGGCGAATACAAGGATGAGTCCCATGAGAAGGATATAGAAGAGAACCAGAATGAGGAGCCCAACCGCGCTTGGAGTAGTATGGCTTGTCAGCTTCAATGGATCTCTCCTTTTGGCTGCACAACCGCCAATTCCTTCCACTCGGTTGTGAAGCCAATAGGTCCGAGGATATAGATGAGATTGAGCGGAGGCACAAGCTTTACGTGGTTGAGTCGTATCCGTGCCCTCAGGTAGTAGTCCTTCTTTTCCTTTGGGTCGAAGATGTAGGGAGCTTGAATCTGGATGCTGGAGAAGCTTTCGATAAAATCTTCGCGTTTTTCGAAATCAAGCTTCTCCCCGCTACTTGTTATGAGTGAGTAGGTTCCGTCGTAAAGATTCATGCGGGCTCTATGGGATGGCTCCTGCTGCCACCGCAGGCGGTCTCCAAATATGGAAAAGAGGCCCTTAACCCTTTCGTATAGCCTGAACTGGAAGATTATCTCCGCTTCGAGGCCATCCTGAAGAGAAGTAAAAACCTCTTCGTATGGCATAGACTCCAGTCTTGCCGATATGCTCAACAACTCGCCTGAATGCCGGGCCTTCAGTTGAATATCTTGGGAAGAAATCTGATTTGGAGTGAAAACCAAAAAGAGAATATAGACTATCCAGGCGAGCTCACTCTTCCTGAAATTTATTCTCAAAGAGGGTGGCGATCGCTTCCACGGCTTCCTCTTCATCGTCTCCCTCGGCAATGATATTTATCTCCGAATCATAGGTAGCCCCCAAGGTGATTATGCCCATGATGGACTTTCCATTGATTTTTTCAGAGTCTTTTTCAAAAAAGATCTCAGAATCGAACTCATTAGCTGTTTGTACTAAAAGGGCGGCGGGTCGGGCGTGAATTCCCGCTCGATTTGTGATCTTCACCTTCCTTGATGTCATTCCCTTGTTCCCAAATTTGTGATCTAGTAGATCGATTCTGCCCGCTGTCTCTCGAGCCAGTTCATAACATTTTTATTGAACTCTCGCTCTGGAATGTATCCCATTTTTTTCAATCTCTCATTCATGGCAGCCGTCTCGATGATGATCGAGATGTTTCGACCCGGTTTGATGGGAATCACAAGATAGGGAACCCTGCTGCCGAGAATGTCGATTGTGTTTTCGCCCGAACCGATTCGATCGTAGGCCTTTGAAGAATCCCAGTCTTCCAACTCGATTACCATCTGAACGCGCTTTTCATCTCGAATGGCTCCGACTCCGAAGAGATGAGCGATATTGATGATGCCGAGGCCTCTAATCTCCATGTGATGGCTTGTGACGCTGCTGGCGCCCTTGCCGAGGAGGAAGTTGCCGCTGACACACCTGATCTGTACCACGTCATCCGCCACAATGCGGTGTCCTCTTTCGATGAGGGCGAGGGCTGTTTCGCTTTTGCCAACACCGCTGTCCCCTTTGATCAGGATACCGATTCCGTAAACCTCGACCAGCACTCCATGAAGCGTGATCTGCGGGGCAAAGGTATCGCTCAGCACTCTGATGATGCGTGTTGAGAACTCCGAAGAGGAGAGGTCGGTTTGCAGCACAGGGCATTGAGTCTGTTCTGCCAACTCAAGGAAGGTTCGAATAGGATCGATCTGATAGGTAAAGACAGCGCAGGGGAATTTGTACTGAAACATTTTCTCCAGGTACTCGGTGGTGCCCTCTTTTTCGAGCTTCTGCAGATACGCACTCTCGCCTCTTCCGAAGACCTGTATCCTTTTCCATGCGAACTTGTCAAAGAAGCCGGTAAGCGCCAAGCCGGGTCTGTCCAATTCTGGTACAGTAATCTCTCTTATAAGCCCGGGGCGTCCTGTGATGCATCGAAGGTTTAGTGCGTCGTGCTCTTTTAAGTCGAGTTTGAGTAAGTCGAGAACCGTAAATTTGTCCATATGAGAATCCTTAGTGCTCTTGGATCTTGTTTTTTTCCTTCTTGATTTTTATTTCGAGCTTATCGATGAAGCCGTCGATCCCTTCGAGCACATCGAAGCAGTCATGGCCCAAATGGGCGGAGTTTCCCCATCGAAAGTTGATGGTTGCTTCGATCTTGTGGCTGCTCTTAACTTTCGAAATGGTGATGAGAAGGTCGATGATCACATCTTTGGCGAACTCGAGTTTCTGCATCTTTTTATCTAGATAGTCTCTTATATTCTCCGTGATTTCTACGTGAATACCTTTTATGTCGACATGCATGAGACTTTCCTCTCTGGTTGAAGTTTTTTGGAGGTGTTCATCTTATAAAAGATGATTCATCTTCTGTAAGATGAATCAATATCCAGCTCTTTTCTGTATTTCGAGACTGTCCTCCTGGCAATATTGATTCCGCGGCTGGCAAGCAGCTCGGCTATCTTCTTATCTGTAAGTTGCTTATCCGCTTCCGTTTCTATGATTTCTTTGATGATTTCTTTGACGCCCTGTTTTGAGAAGCGAGAACCGCTGGAGCCAGGACCCGATATCGAGTTGGTAAAGAAGTACTTGAGTTCAAATATGCCCCACTCAGTCTGTATGTATTTGTTTGTTGTGATGCGCGATACTGTGGCTTCGTGAACATCGATCTCTTTGGCAATGTCTTTCAGCGTAAGCGGCACCAGATATTTAGGTCCGGCCCTGAAGAAGTTTCTTTGAAACTCCACGATAACTCGGCAAACCTTGAGCAGGGTCTCATTCCGTTGGCCGATACTTCTCAAGAACCATCTGGCGTCGTTGAGATTCGTGTTGACGTACTGACTGAGCTGCTTTTGATCGCTGTGGTTTTTATCCTTGAGCACATTTTTGAAGAAAGAGCTGATACCGAGTACGGGAATCTCTTCATCGTTGAGCACCATATAGAACTCCCCGTCTCTGACCTTTACTAGAACATCGGGAATTACGTATCTCGGCGGTTCTGTATAAAAATTGCGAGCCGGCAACGGATTCAGTGTTTTAATAAAATCCAAGACCTCTTCGAGCTCGCTTTCGGTCATCTTGGTTTTTCGTTCGATCTCTCTGTTTTTTCCCTTCTCGAGAAGCTCCATATAGTTTTCGACGATCTCGTAGGCTTTTGGATGCGGATCGGGATGATTCTTGATTTGAGCCAGCAACGATTCACGAAAGTCCGCGGTACAGGTTCCAACGGGCTCGAAGGACTGAATCATCTCTTTCATGGATCCCAGCAGCTCCTTCTCGTCCTCCTTGACCAGGCTCTCTGGTGGCTCTATATGAAATCCCTTTGGATCGAGGTTGCGGATGAGAAGCTCGCCGATTCTGAACTCCGTTTTATCGATTGGTTGAAGCCGCAGCTGCCAGAGCAGGTGGTCCTGGAGGGATTCGGGCCTAGATAGAGCTCCCTCCATGAATTGCCGCTTGTTATTGCTGGCCTCCTCCGCCCGTTCTCTGGTGTACCCTGAGTCCGAGGTCTCTTCGAAGACATCGTAGTCTCCGGGATCCTTGTTCGTCACCTCCTCCAGAGAAACCATTGACGAATCCGAAATTACTTCGAGGGCCGGATTATTTTCCAGTTCTTCCTGGATCTTTAGTCTGAGATCGGGGAGAGGGAGCGCCATGAGCTTGATAGCTTGAACAAGCTGTGGTGTGAGCCTGAGTCTCTGCTCCTGTCGTAGTACAGGCTTCTGGAGCTGCAAAAATACCCCCTCTATTAATATTGCCCAATGAGGTGTCGATTTGTCAAATTGAATTTACATTCTAAACTCTTGACCCAGATAAATTTCTCTGGCGATAGGGCTATCGATGAGATCCTGTCTCGAGCCGCTGACGAGTATTGCTCCCAGGTTAATGATATAGGAGCGGTGGGTAATTTCCAGAGTATCCCTGACGTTGTGGTCTGTGATCAGTACCCCGATATTTTTTTGGGAGAGTGATTCGACGATCCGCTTGATCTCGTGCACCGCAATTGGATCGATACCGGCAAAGGGCTCGTCCAGCAGCAGAAACTTGGGCTCGATCGCCAGCGATCGAGCGATCTCGGTTCTCCTTCTCTCACCACCGGAAAGAGTGAAGGCCTTCTGTTTGCGTATATGGCTGATACCCAATTCGTCGAGGAGCTCTTCCAGTCTATCTCGTTTCTTACTCTTGGACAGGTCTTTGCGGCTTTCTAGAATTGCCCAGATGTTCTGCTCGACTGTGAGCTTTCTAAAGACTGACGGTTCCTGTGGTAAATAGGCGATACCTTCTCTGGCGCGTTTGTACATAGGCAGATCTGAGATGTTTTCCCCGTCGAGATAGATGTTTCCTGCTGAGGGAGTTATGAATCCGACAATCGTGTAGAAAATTGTGGTCTTTCCGGCCCCGTTCGGACCCAGAAGACCGACCACCTCTCCCAACTCCATGGAGAAACTTACATTGTCAACAGCGACTTTTCTTCCGAAGACCTTCTTGAGTCCCTCGATGGTGAGTCTACTCACGGATTCTTCTCTGCCTCCCCTTCGCCTTCCTCTGTCTTGTACTGTACTTCGGCCCGTACGTCGCCTTCCATTTGGACTTCGTCTGTCTCGAGATCCACGTAGATCTTTGTGGCCCGGTACTCGTCTTCTTTGTAGAGTACAAACGGCATACCCGAAAGCTCCAGGGTCTTTTCATCCCTGAAATAACGGGCCATTTGAGAGCGACAGACGAGATCCTTTTTCAGTATTCTGACGCCGATCTGAACTAGGATCAGGTTTTCCTGATCTCTATTTTCGATGATCCCCCCTTTGAGGACCACCTCGTTTTCCTTATCCTCCATCACGGCATTGCCTTCAATACGCGTGATTTTATCTCTCCTGTTGTAGTGAAGCCTGTCGGAAACGATTTCCCACCCCTTTTTTTCGTTGGCGACCATCACGTTTCCGCTGCACTGTGCGAAAATGAAATCCTCCCCATAAAGCTCGATAACATCGGCGCGAATAACCAAATCCTCTGACGTCAGGCTGGCGTTTCCTGTAAGGACGGTGCGTTCCTTTCCCTTGGCCAGCTCAGCTTGCATGCTGTCCGCATGGAAAGAAATACTGTCGCCATGAAGGAGGACGAGGGAGAAAAAGAAAATAGACATCACGACCAGGAGTTTTGTCATTCTTCGTCTGTTTCTGAGACGTATCGCCCTCGAACTCCGCCCTTTAGCTTGATCTCCATCCGTTTCAAGTCAGCCTCGAGACCGATTCCCTCCAGAAACGAGCCGTCGTCCCTCTTCAGTATCACCTTTGCTTCGGGGGGCGTTTCCAGATACCGTGCCTCACTCTGCCACCTAAGGCTACCAGTGCTGATGCTGATCTCTTCCTTTTTGGAATAAAAATGCACATTTCCTGTGAACTCCGCATCTTCGGTTTCGTTGTGAAAGACAACCTCGTCGGCCCAGCCCTCCGTAAGCGTGCTGCCGTCATCGTCATACTCTAGGAAATGCAGGCCTCTCGCAACGGTCTTCTTGTGCCCCTGATAGATCTCAACCGAGTCCGCCTCGACTTTCATAGCGGTTTTGCCCTCCTCAACAACCGTTTGGGACACCTCGACCATAATCGATTCAGGAGCCTCTTCTGCGAGCTCTTCATCTACCATCGCCTCCTCGTAGTCAAAACTGCACGAGCAAACCAATATGAGAAGAGACAGCATGCCCAACTGAAAGCTACCATAGGCGCTCCCGTGCCCCTTGAAAGGCTCCGCTTGGTGGTCCTGCAATGAGAATTGCCCTAGATTAGTTCGATTGCGCTCGTTCACCATAATCGAGGCAGGCTTTTACAAAGCTTCTGAAGAGAGGATGTGCGTCATCGGGTTTTGAGGTAAACTCGGGATGATACTGCACACCAATGCCCCAGGGGTGATTGGGCCACTCAATAGACTCGATCAGATTACCATCCTGAGTCAATCCCCCTATCAAGAGGCCGCCCTCTTTCAGGGCGTCACGGAAGCGGTTGGAGATCTCATATCTGTGTCGGTGGCGCTCCCTGATAGTTTTTTTGCCATAGATGCTCATGATCTTGCTGCCGCCGTTTAGGCAGGTTTCGCTCTGCCCCAACCTCATCGTTCCGCCCATTTGCTCAATATCAACCTGCTCCTCCAGAAGGCTTACCACCGGGTTATTGGATTGCGGATCGAACTCCGTGCTGTTGGCGCCATTGAGATTCAATACGTTCCGGGCGTACTCGATGACCATGACCTGCATTCCGAGGCAGATTCCAAAACACGGCATGTTGTTGAGTCTAGAATGAGCGGCGGCTCGAATCATGCCTTCGATTCCACGCTGGCCAAAGCCTCCAGGAATAAGTATTCCATTGACGGCGGCCAGTTGCGAAGCAATGTCTTCTGCCCCATTCAATTTTTCTGAATCGATTTTAACGAGTTCGATGACGCAGTTGTTGGCAAAGCCCCCATGAATAAGCGCCTCGAAGATAGACTTGTAAGAGTCATGGAGCTCGAGGTACTTGCCTACAATGCCGATTTTGGCCGTTGTGGTGGCGTTGATGTATCGGTTGACCATTTGCTTCCAGGCGGTCAGGTCACCCTTGCCCTGTTTGATATCCAGTTTTTCGAGCACGATATCGTCCAAATTCTGTCTGGCAAAGCTTAAGGGAATCTCATAAATAGTCGACTTTACATCATTTGCGGATATCACCGCCCTGGACTCTACATTGGTGAAGAGAGCGATCTTGTTTCTCATTGCATCGTTCAAAACTTCGGCTGAGCGACAGAGAAGAATGTCCGGCTGAATCCCCAACTCGAGCAGTGCTTTGACCGAGTGCTGAGTCGGTTTCGTTTTGTACTCCCCCCCACTCACCATAGGAACGAGTGTCATGTGAATGAAGAGCACCCTGCTCTTGCCAAGGTCGTAGATAAACTGTCTCGCTGCCTCCAGAAAGGGGATGGATTCGATGTCCCCAACAGTCCCACCGATTTCGACGATCGTGACGTCTACCCCCTGAGTCTCTCCGACGTTGAGGATTTTCTGCTTTATCGTGTCTGTCACGTGAGGGATGACCTGGACGCACCGGCCAAGGAATTTCCCTTCCCGCTCCTTTCTTATAACCTCCTCGTAAATCTGTCCTGTTGTGATCGAATTTTCCTTACCAAGGGGCGAGGAGGTGAACCGGGCGTAGCTGCCGAGATCGAGATCGGTCTCTGCACCGTCGTCAGTTACGTAGACCTCTCCGTGCTGATACGGATTCATCGTTCCCGCATCCACGTTGATGTAGGGATCGATTTTAACAATCCGCACCGATAGTCCACGATTCTCTAAAAGTTTACCGATTGATGCGGCTGCTACTCCCTTGCCGAGAGAAGAACAGACGCCGCCTGTCACATAAATGTACTTCGACATAACGGCCTTATTATTGATAAATCAATGTGCCATGTCAATTGCGGCACCGGGATCTAGCTTGTGGTTATGAGGTTCGCTGATGCAGCAACTCTTCGACCTTGTCCCTTACGATTTTTGCGAGGAGGCTCTTGTTTTTGCGATCAAAGCCGGATGCAGAAACCGGATCGCCCAATGAAACCGATACGGGCAGAGGATTCATGAAAAACGAGCCCTTGGGAAGGACCTCTCGTGATCCGCGGATGGCGACAGGAACAACGGGCACGCCGCTCTGCACGGCTAGAGTGAAGACACCAAGCTTGAACTCGCCGAGTTCACCTGTCGCACTTCTGGTTCCTTCAGGAAAGACGACCAAGGAGATTTTTCCAGATCTGAGAGACCGCACGGCGCGCTCGATGGACCGGCGAGCCGATTTGGGATTGCCTCTGTTGACAGGGATATGTCCCCCCGCGGCGATGCCCCATCCGAAGAAGGGAATAAAAAACAGCTCTCGCTTGGCTAGAAAGCTGATGAATCCAGGGCACGCGGCATAGATTATGGCAATATCTGCCGCGCTGACATGGTTGGACATGAAGATATAGTTGCGATTTCTGTCAAGCTTTTCCGTGCCGGAAATCTCGATTCTCACCCCACTGAAAAAGATAGCGATCATCATCCAGACTTTCATCAGAGTCATGCTGATCTTTCGAGATAGAGGTCGCAGAACGATCACCAATGTTCCGAATACAACGCAGCTCGCGATAATCCACAGGATCAGGAGAAAAGCGTGCAGAAACCTGAATACTCTACCGAGTTTGTTAGTTTTCATGACCCCGATAGATGGATTCGGAATCCAGAATTCGTCTGATTTCGGGCAGATCGGATCCCCCCCTCGTTTTTTTGAGAATCAGATTGATGAGGAATCCAAGAACGATGCCGCCTAAACCAAAGAGAATTCGAACGGATTCGTTTTGAATCCCCAGAGTCTCGCTGGCCAAAACGTAGGGCGGAAAAAACATGATGAGGGGAAAGATCAGTACCAGAAATCCTGCTTTTATAGCCCTCCAGGGCGAGAGGAAGATCTCTACGGTATCCCCTTCGGAAAGCTGCAAACTCTGAGAATTCGAGGCCTTAATGACGACTTCCTTCTGCTTGAACCCGTGTGAGCAGGTCGCGCAGGTTCCACAGTCGGCATTTTGACAGTACTTAACGGTAACCTCTTGACCTTTGACTTCTTCAACTGTTGCCTGTACGGTCATGGGGTTTCTCCTCGCACTCTATTCGCAGTCTCTCGATCTTGCTGGCCTTTCCGCTGGCTTCAATGTAAAGAATTACTCCCTGGAGTTCAAGTTTTTCCCAGCTCGCCTTTGATCGCTCCGGAATCTGCGTGATGAACTTATTGATTTCGATTTCCGGATCGAGACCTCCAACAGAGTTGATGCTTCCCGTTCTTCCTGCATCTGTTATGACGGCGGTTCCTCCAGGCATAACACGTTCATCGGAGGTCAGAACTTTGGAATGGGTGCCCACGATGGCTGATGCTTTGCCATCCATATGGAAAAACATAGTGCTCTTTTCAGCGGTTGTCACAGCGTGAAAATCAACGACAATTATGTTAGTCTCTTGGCGGATCTTTTCGATCAGGCCGGGCAGAAGACTGAAGGGATTGGATGGATGAGTCCGTCTGAACCCTCCCTGCCCTAAAAGATTGATGACAGCCAGCTTTTGTCCGTTCTTGTTGAAGACTCGCCAGCCTCTTCCGGGGTTGCCATAGGGATAGTTAGCCGGCCTCAGGATATAGGGTGCTCGGACGATATGATTGACCATATCCTTTTTATAGTAGATGCACTCGCCGGAGGTGATGACATCGATGCCCAACTTGTGAAGATAGACGGAGTGATTCTTGCCAATCCCAAAGCCCCCGGTTGCGCCTTCGCCGTTGGCAATGACGAAGTCGATCCCATACTCTTCCTTGATTTTGGGGAGCAGGCTCTTGACGCAAAAGACACCGGATGCCCCGACGATCTCACCTATGAAGAGGACTTTGAGGGAGGCATGGGCGCTAGTCTCAGAGGTTTGTGATTCCTGAGGCATTTGACAAATATACACGAATTGAGCGGAGGAGACCACCGGGGTGGAGCAACCACAGGCAGGCGAGACGAAGCCTCCTCCATCTGTCGCCTTTGACAGTCCAAACCAGTGGGATTGACAGCAGGCTTGGATTATGCTACCAAATGATCTGTCGCCCGGATGGTGAAATTGGTAGACACGCTAGGTTCAGGGTCTAGTGGCCGCGAGGCCGTGGAGGTTCAAGTCCTCTTCCGGGCAAACTGCAGACCACCGATACGCGCTACTCACCTAGAGAGGAATACCGATTAAGAGGACTTGAAGGCCTGGACGTGCCGACCGACTAGGGAGGAGTAGCGGACAGGGATGTCCGCGTCAGCGGCCAAGCCCGGCCCGGAGGGAGATGGCAGGATGCCATCGAGAGGAGGGCAAGTCCTCTTCCGGGCAAAATAAATCCTTGCAATATATTCCTATCTGGCAGCTATAATTCCTCCTGATGAGGGCTTCCAGCCGATGGCTTCGCAGCCAGGCTAGGGGCAGGCATAGTCCAAGATATGTAGATGCCTTGCCAATCAAAATTTCGCTGTATCGCCCTTTTAATGAGGTTGAAATGTCTTTTACGAGCTGTTGTAAAATAGATAGAAGGACTGTTGCAATTGCGGCGGGCTAATCACCTAAAGCCAAAAACAAGCTTTTATGCAGGGACCGTCATATACAATATCTACAAATTTGTTGAAGTTGTAACCAAATCCGATAGAAAATCGCCAGAGAGCGTAGTTCACGCTTACTGCTATGTGCGTAAACGGCACTTCAATTAGTACTGCATTCAAATTGTAAAAGTCGATATAGAAATTCGCAGGCAGAAATAACTGAAACATGAATCCGAATGAAAGAAGGAAATCGTCAAGAAAATCGAGTTTATAGAAACCTATGAAGCTGCTGAGAACAAAATCCTGTAGAAACAAAGATATGCCCCCATTTAAAGAGACAACAGAAAACGATTCCGAAGCGGAAAAGATGGTTTGATCGAAGAAATTTGCATGAACAGCAGTGATCTGGGCCGTAATTCTGTTAGTGATTGCATATGTTTCGTCGAAGTGATACGAGGCGTCCGACGCCAACTGAAGCGAGAAGATTTTTCTTTCCTCTGGTGACATATAGATAGAAGTATTGTAGTAGTAGTCAACATTCCCTTCGTAGGGGTAATCGGCAAAACGAATTTTTGATCCGTATTCTACGAAAAACCAGAAAAGTATATCAAAAAAGGGAGTCTCTTCTTCTTCCTTTTCCTCCTCCTTCTTCTTCTCCTCCTGTTTCTTTTTTTGTTCCTCTTTCGCTTTCTCTGCCTCCTCTTTTATTTTGTCTTTTGTTTCTTCGATTTTTTCATCGCCCTCGCTGTTCGTTCTCACTTTATATGCCGGCTTCTCAATGCCTCCTCGGCTATCGGACCCGATCTGGTAGTTGCCAGCTTTTAGTAGAACGAAGCCTTCAGGCGGTTCGTTGTTAGTATTTTGCTGTGAGGCGCAAATAATTGGAAAGAGCAGGGCGAGAAGAACCGCGACGAAACTTGCGCATCGCATTTGAACCTAGCTCCTATTAGATGAAAGGATAATCACGAGCTGTTGCAGAGGAGAGAATGAAGAACTGTTGCGAGTACTTAGTTACCTAAGAGCAGTGTATGCCGTTAGAGGAGCTTGGGCAATGCGATTACTGAGTCCTGGATGGCAGCTATAAAGATCAATCCACACGGCCGCAGGCGGCGACAACAGGCTGAACGTATAGAGCATGCGGATGGCGATACCAGGCTTCAATGATCTGAAATTGGCAAGTATTCCGAATAGTCTTCGATGAATTAGCTCTCTTCTGGTCAGAGGCTCAATCTTTGAGGGCGTCTCTGTCAGCCCTGGCAATCAGCGAGCGGGCGAGAACCTCCGTCGCATCGATAAGCGGAACGGAAAGGTTCACAGACCCCATGGCAAGTGGAATCTCTGTGCATCCCATGATAATAGCTTCAGCCCCATTTCCGATGAGTCCCTGAGCGGCGTTTGTTAGCGCATCGAGAGCCTCTTTCCGTATAGGATCCGGGTGGTTCTTGATTCCGTAGTCAGGATGGTATATGCCGGCATGGATCGTTTCCTGCACGTCGGCTGGAGGTTCCAAAACCTCGAGCCTTCCCCCAGCCCTGAATATTCCGGTGTAGCCCCCTGTTCGGTGAGTGCCTTTGGTGGCCAGAAGACCAACGGTGCGCATCTCGGGATAAGCGGAGCATATAAAATCGTGGGTCTCCTGAATCATATTTAGTAATGTGACGGGAAGCTTGTTCTCTTCAATTCGGCGAAGTATGAGATCGAAAATGAGAGGGCTGTGTGAGGTATTGCAGGGAATGCCAATGACCTCTGCGCCGACTCGATGTAGTTTCTCTATAACGCCGTAGATCGCCTCGCCGGGATTCTCCACAGTCTCAGGGTTCAGCAAATACTCGGTCCTGTCCGAAATACGCGAAGCGCAGGATAGAAGGTAGACATCCAGATGATCCTGCTCCCGCCGGCATCTGGTGTTCTCGAAGATTTTTCTATTCAGATCCAGCCCGGCAAAGGGACCCACTCCGCCCACGATTCCGATGATCTTTCTCTCTCTTTCCCTCTTATTCATATCGTTGGCTGCGCCCATAACCTAAACCTTATCATATGAATTCTCCATGCAGCCAACGATTTAGCAATTCCGGCTCACTTCAATTCTAGAAGACTTGTTAGAATAACAAGAAATTGAGCCGGAATTGCATACGTCACTTTTCATGGTATTCGTAGATGCCGTTCCAATCACTCCCCGGCGGATTTTCCAGAAACTGCTCGCTTCGCCCTTTGATTGTGCTGAGAGCTCTGTCGTGAGGACGTTCCCGGAGCGCTGCATCGATCTTTGCTATCGCCTCCTCCCATCTCTGTTCGAAGTAGGCCTCTACCGCTTGGCTAGCCGTTTCTACGAACTCCAGAGTCTCATCGTCGAGTTCGTCCCTGATTCCAGCCAGCTCATAAACCTGAATTCCCCTCGTGCTGCCTTTGACCGCCACACGGTCGAGCAGTCTTGCTACCGCTTTGCCATCCGTCTCACGGTACGTCACTTCACTGATGATGATGTCTGTACCATAGAACTTGTTGAGCCCTTCCATTCGGCTTGCCAAGTTGACGTTGTCACCGACTGCGGTGTAGTTGAGCCGCTCCGATGATCCCATGTTCCCCACGATGACTTCACCGGTGTGCAGACCAATCCTCGTCTGAGTCTCGAAAACCGACACTTCGTTTGTGGCATACCTCTCCTTCAGCCTCTTAAGTACTCTCTGGCACTCCAGAGCCGAGCGACAGGCGGCAACGGCATGCTCCGGCACGATGATAGGGGCATTCCAGAAAGCCATAATGGCGTCGCCAACATACTTATCCACCGTGCCGCTGTTGGTCATTATGATATCACTCAGATGACTGAAATAAACGGCCATCTCGTCCACGAGCTTCTCCGGTGATAGTTTTTCTGAAATCCGGGTGAAATCGGTAATATCGGAGAAGAGGATGGTCACTCTCCTCTTGTGTCCGCCGATCTCGGGCTCGGTTCCCATACGTATCATTTGGCTGACGAGCTGCGAGGGGACGTACTTGTTAAAGGCCCTCAGTCCCTTCTTCATTCGATCGAAGGAATCCGCCATATTGACGACTTCGGAGATCTTCGAAGCGATAGCCTCATCATGGCTCAGATCGAAGTTGCGAATCTTCTCCATCTCTCTGGAAAGTGTCTTCAGAGGAACGCTGATGGCCTTGGAAAAGTTGATGCCTACGCCCACTGCCGACAGGATGAGAACCACAGCCGCAAACAGCACCACGCCGTAGGTGCGGTTCACGTACCCCATCACCTCTTCCTCAGGGAGAATAATGCCTATGGTCCATTCGAAGTAACGCTCGGGCGGGAAAGGATCGTACTTCGCAAGAAACGAGTTGCGATTAAACCTGAAGGTCAAGAACTCGCTCTTTGTCTCGGCTCGTTGGTATGCCAGATAGGAGGTACTGATCAGCTCATCCGGTGTGCTGTCAACAAGAACTGGCTCGTATTTAGCGCCTGCCTCTCCGCTATCGGTCACCGTTATCAGACTCTCGAGATCCGTTCCCTCGGTAGCCGAAAGAGCTAGCAGCTCGTTTTTGGAGTTCATGATGAAGATCTTGCCGATTTCGCTGATATCCAGGCTTCCGAGAAAGTAGGATATTTCGGCGATTCCAATATCCACACTGAGAACACCTGCCAGATCTCCCGCCGAGTTTCTCACGGGGATGGAGCTGGAAAGTCCGGGCATCTTGTCGGACGCAAAGAGATACACATCGGTCCAGATGAGGTCCCCGGCGCTTACCGCTTCTTGATACCAGCCGCGCTTTCGCGGATCGTAACCTTTTTCGAGACTCGTATCTTCGTCCGGAAAGGCTTCCCGGTAGAGCGGATTCTCATGCCTCCATCGAATGATGACCTGCCGATCGGTCCTGTCGATGATACGATCGCTCAGCGAGGAATCGGGCATCCGCTTGACCATCGTAAAATTGCCATCAACATCACCGAAGTAGACGGCGGCAAACTCTGGATTATCTTTGAGCTCCTGGCGCATCAGGGAGAGTAGCTTGGCGCGGTCTTGAAGATCCACGAAACCCTCTTGTATGAGATAAGAGAGCCTGCGGTTGCTCCTCTCGGCCGGTAAGAAGTAGGCGAGCGTTCTCTGGCGCACCCGGCCCGATATCTCGTTGATCATGTTATCGGCGAGATAGTACGCACTGCGTTTACCTCCTGAGTAGAGCAAGCCGATCATGACGATTCCTGTCAGAACAATAAGCGAGGCCAGGAGGGCTACAATACTCGTTCTTATCGAAAAGCGGAATCCTGGGAAGGCCAATCGTGCTACTCTTTTCTCTTGGACGGCCTGAGTTTTACGCGAGATCAAGGTAAAGGCCGAAAGATTAGCCTGGACATCGAAAAGTGCGAGAAGGGGAGCGACGATGAAATCTATTGCCAGAAAGACGACAAAAACAGCCTCCAGAGGAAGTCCGAGGGGCGAGAATACGAAGGCCAGCATTGCAGCGGAAGCTGCGCCGAATCTCCCAGAGGTAGCCACTGCGGCCACTATTGAGCTTCCGAGAATCAGAAAATATTCGGCTGGCCCGAAGCCGACTTGATAGAATTGAGCCACGAAAATGGTTGCCAATACAAAGTACAGGGCGTTGCCGAAGCGACCCAAAACGGTGCCAAATGGGACAACCATATTTGCTCTATCTTCAGGATATCCGAGCTTACGACCGAGAGCCTCCAGGCTGTAGGGTAATGCAACGAGGCTGCTTCCTGTAATCAGCCCATATAAGGATGGAACAACGATGGCGGAGATGACGTTGGACAGCCTCTGACCGCTACGCCTCCATACGATGATCAGGTTGATTCCCATGCCGATCAATACCGCAAGAAAAAGCACGAGGACGAACTTGAGCATCGCCAAAAGCATTCCAACTCCAGCGGCGGCGACAATGGATCCCACCAGGCAGACACCTCCAATGGGAAAGAGGTAGATCAACCATCTGTTTATGCCTTTGAAGACCCTCAGGGCGCCTTCGGTGATGGTGATCAGAAAGTCCTGTTGTCTCTCCTTGAGAAGCCCGAGGGCTATCCCAAAGACAATCGAAAACAACACGATCTGCACCGCGATTCCCCTCGCCAGGGAGAAAAAGATATTGCTAGGCACAATCCCTGTGAGAAGGTCGATCAGAGAGAGCCTTTCGATGGATTCTTTTGGCTGGAACAGGGACACCGAGAGATCGGGAGCCAGAGGCGAGTTTGCAATAGTTTTTCCCAAAATCTGCTGGTTTTCCGCTGCCAGATTCTCCCCGGGTTTTCCTAAGAGTCCGATTAGAAGACCGAAAAATGCCGTCAGCAGGAAAAAACCAATGAATACTACTAAGGCTTTTCCCCCCAACCTGAGAGTTCCCGGTGAGTGCACCAGACGTGCCACGCTGGTAATGAGGGCGAAGGTGAGGACAGGAATAACAGTCATCTGCAGGAGAAACAGATAGATAGATCCCACAGGCTGCAATCTTGCGGCGAGATCTCCGGCGTACAGACCGAACAGAATGCCGGCGACGAAAGACAGCACGATAACCGCCGGATGCCTGAGAAATTTGAGGGGGTGGTTGTTTTTCTCCCGGATCACCTTTGGCTTCACCTTCCAGAGGATTTTCTATTCGCTGTATTTGACAACAAGCTGATCAACGGTTTCCGTAACTCTGACTTCTTTGATCACGGTATCGAAAATCTCCAGAAAAGCCCTGTTCTGTGGGGCGATCGCCAGCCGTAAGCTGTCTTCGCGGTTTTTCAAGGCGAGGAAAACAGCAGAGGAGGCGCCGGCCGGCCTCCTGCTCAGGGCATGCTTGAGCTCGACCTCGTTTCCGAAAACGACAGCGATATCGCCGGAGAGCACCGCATCTAAGGCATCCGCCAGACTCTCGAACTCCACTGCCCTCATTCTGTCGAACAGCCTGCCTGCCGTTCTCCCGTGGATTGAAGAGGCTACTACGCCGAGGTCGCCTGTCAGATTTCGAACGGAGATCTTGCCCTCTTCAGTTCTAACCTTTGCAAGAGCGTCTCTGTTGATCGATAAGGCTTGGTGGGATGTGATATACGGAGCGGAGTAGCACAACTCGTTCTCATAGATCTGGTCAAAGCTGTAGGGCGATAGGGCTACGTCTACCTTCTCATCTCTCACGAGAGCGATAAGATCCTCATCGTTCTCCGCGCTGGTGTCCGGAGTCCATTGGACGCCGAGCCGATCGGCAAGAGCCTTCGTCACATCTATAGAGAGGCCCCTCATGTCGCCGTCTGAGCCAGTGTAATAATAGGGCGGAGCTTCTCGTGTGCTCACGGCCACCACGATCTCGCCCTTCTCCTTGATCCGCTCCAGAAAAGCGTCTTTTCTCTCATCTCGCTGCAGCTCCCGCTCCATGATTCGCCTGTTCATGGCGCCCACCTTCGGTACGATGAGAGCGTTCGCAGCCATATTTGTTAGCACGATGAGCAAGGTTCGAAGGGGATCTGCAATGGTATCAATGGCTATAAAGATAATCAGAACAGCCTCCAGTGGCAGCCCTAGGGGTCCCAAAACGATCGACAGGAGGGTCAGGGTCGAAACACCGGTCGCTCCTGCGGTGGCCATACCGGCAAAGAGAGAGCCAATGACGATAATGGCGTACCTGTCGATCCCCAAATCCACGCCGTAGAGTTGAGCTACGAACATAGAGGCGAGAGCAAAGTAGATAATATTGCCGAAACGCCCCAACGTAATGCCAAGAGAGAAGAAGAGATTCGTCGAGCGCTCATAGAATCCAAGCTTCTGCACGAGGCTCTTGATGGCTGCCGGCAGCGTAGCGAAGCTCGAACGAGTTACGAGAGCCACAACGAGGGGATCCAGAATTGCCTTGAGAACTGTAATGAAGCTTTCGTGGCTCCTCCTCCAGATGACCAGGATGTCGAAGACGATGACCGCAAGTCCTGCGGCGAAGAAAACCAGAATAAACTTCATCATGGCCAGCAGAATTTCGACCCCCGTTGAGGCGATCTGGTCTGCGAGAAGGAAGATCAGCCCGAAGGGAAGAAGAATGAGCAGCCAGGATATAATCCTCTGGAAGGCTTTGAACATGCCGTCGAATATGGAAATGAGAAACTCCCCTTTCTGTTCTCTCACGACTCCAACAGCGATTCCAAATATGATCGAAAAGAAGATGAGCTCGAGGGCCCTTCCGCTGCTCAAAGACTGAAAGATGTTCTTCGGAATCATATTGACGAAGAAATCGACCAGAGTTACCCTCTCTTCCTTTTGCGGAGCGGCAGAGAGGGAAATCTCCAAATCAGGAGCGTATTTGTCCTGCTCTGTTTCGACTATTTTGCCAAGTGTGTTCCGGGTGGTTTCGTCCAGGCCTTTGCCTGGCCGACCGATGATGCCTGCAAAGGTGCCCATAAGAGAGGCAAAGACGAGCATGAGGACGAAGATCGAGAGCATCCTCACGAGAAACTTGCCGATTTCAGAAGATTTTGCCAGCCCGGCAATGCTCGAAACGATGGCCGACACGATAATGGGAATGACCGTCATCTGGAGCATATAGAGGTACATCAATCCGAAGGGCTTCATTGCAGATGCAACATCTTTGAACATCAGACCAATGAACACGGCAACGGCTATAGCTACAAGAATGGTCCATGGAGATGTCAGCAGGCTGACTACGAGGTTCTCAGTTTTTTGCGACTTCATGATGCTCGCCTCCTACAGAGATTTCTCTGTTCATTGCCAACACGCTTACTGGCTCTCCTCAAAGATGTCCGCGTACATGTCCAACAGCTTGTCCGCATTGAGATCCAGAGCTCTGTTGGCGAGATAGAGGTTGAGATAGTAGCGCAGGTGGGTGTTCTGCCATGCGATGGCCATTGCGATATTGTCCTGGGTGTCTTTGAGGACCACCGTCTTTACCTTGAGGGATGCATCGGAACGGCTCCTGATGATCTTTTTGATCTCCATCTCATCTCTGTATCCGGCGAGGATCTCACCGGAGAACACCGCGTTGACGACATCGTTCCACGAAGGGAACTCGACCACCACCGCACGAGGGAAATTTGCCTTTGCGTAGGCAACATAGGAGGATTTGGCTATGACGCCGATCTTGCCGGTGAGGTCCTTGATAAACCTCACGACATCCTCATTCGTAGGCGCCTTTTTTGCCAGCTCGAGGCGGTTGAAGATCAGAGCCTGGTGAAATGTGATATAAGGATCGGTAAAGGCAACGATCTGCGCGCGAGCCGCCGTCCGGCTCAGCTTGGAGACTGCTGCATCAGCCTTGCCGCTCGCAACGATGGGAATCAGATCATTGAATCTCTTGGCGTCTCTGTTGAATCGAAGCTTGACTCCCAAGCTTTCGGCAATTCCCTTCGACAGATCGACATCCAGACCTCTCAACTCACCCATGGCGTTGGTGTAGAAAAAGGGAGGCTGGTCCTTCTCAGTCATCGCAACGACGAACTCTCCTCTGTCCTTTATCCTCTGGATGTCCGGGGCATACTGAGTTTGGGAAGAGAGGAGGGCGGAGGCAAATAGGTGGAGAACCACCAGAGCAGATACTTCAATCTTTAGTTTCAGGCTCATTATCATCTCTCCAAATGGCGTATCTGACTGAATATCAGGGAATTATCATATACATGGCCGCTTAAGGCAAGGGCAGGTTCGACAGAGCGGATTCGACAAGAATCAGCCCCTCCTTTGTGCCTCTCTGGTCTCTTAATTGAACTGCTGTCGGAGGGGGGCTATATATAGGTGTACTCGAATCGGGCCTTCATGCTGCTGCCACAGCGACGGGTGCCGCAG
>CAZLRN010000012.1:5144-27102 GCA_964561715.1 uncultured Spirochaetales bacterium | reverse complement strand
CCGAGGGACCTTCGCTATGGAGTTTTCTCACTTCGCTCCTGTACACAGTGGCGAGAAACAGAATCGTTTGTGACGCCATTGTCGTCCGACCCATTTGTTACAATAGCGAATTTGCCTGATGGATCTACAACAACAGAATTAGGGTTCTCGTGATTGATTATCATTTTGAAATCCGACTGCTTTATGTGATGAGGATATTATAGGCTCATTCTCGGGGATGTCTAAGTATAACCTCGTCCGAGAAGTTACGCTTAAAAAACCTAATGCCTGCGTGTCAAATATGTGGTTGCACGCAGCAGCAAGATGCCCGCTGCAGCTCCTATAATATTCGAAACGAGGTCAACCAGTGACGAGTCTCTGGTGGGAAGATAGGATTGTACAAATTCCAAGAAAAAGCTGAATGAGCCACCTGCTAGGATGGTAAGAATCGCTGCCGCCATGGGCTTATGCCGCAGCCTGTGCATTCTGCTTGCTATTCTATATACCAGCGCGCCGAAAGGCATGAATCCGAGAATGTTTAAAAGTGTATCGATGTAGAAGCTATTTCTAAGGTTACCACTCGGCCGAGGTATGTCAAACAGGCTCTTTTGTGGTGCGTCAAACTGCGTGGGTACGAATAGATGATTCCGATCAGCGACCGAATTGCTTACTTGCCTGTTTTCCAGAGAGCGGAACATGTACTGCGCGATAAGGCTCTCGGACCTTTCCAATGGTAGCTCTCCGGTCGTACGCCAAGCCAAATAGCGTTTCGCCACTTCTTTCTCGTTCATGCCAACACTGTAAATCGCCAAAGCGTAAATTCTGCCATGCCAAGGATGCTCTCCATCAAGCGAATTCCCGACTGACAGCTGCGAATACTTGAGTTGCTCGATGCTACTTATGAGCTTAAAAGATGGTTCCGTTCTTACCGCTTTGCCATTCAGCCAGATCATTGTCCCCGGAAATTCCGGGTCCCTCTCATCCCAGCTTATTATGAGGTGTTGCATATCCCCTGTGTGAAATACATTACGTACGCCGATCTCTCTGTAACGGTTCTTCTTTGCTGCCAACCTGACCCGGCTGCGGATAATCAAGTTTGACTGCCATTGAGCTATTGTGCATATTGCCGGCCGGTGATTGTCGTTTATTGCCAGCAATACGTCTACTCCATATGTCGAATTTCTGCCAGCTTGAAAGCAAATCTCGATGGTCATTGACTTTGTTGTTCGAACGAGATCAATGATCGATTGGGCCGGCGCAGGTTTACTTTCATATATAAGACCCCGTCTTCCGAACTCGACTCCTGGGCTTTTGCTCAAAATCCGCACATCGTTGACGTTGTGGAAATTAAACGGCCATAGCGTGGCAATAACCATACTCGCGAGAACGAGGGCTAGTACTATTGCAGAGCGAGCTGTGGATTTGATGCCATGACGTGCTTTGAGAGCAGAGTTTTCACCCAATCGGAACACTTCCTTATGGCTGATATTCGATTCGTGCCTGCATGGCGGCTGAGACGACGACTCTTAAGGAAAGCATCGAAATATCACTGCCACTTAATATATCGTAAATAGATCCGTTTAGCGATGAGTTTCGTGACTCGTATGTGTCTTTCTAGTCTGTCCCGTGGCTCAGAATCAGCCGATTATTCGACTCCTTCAACCACGTTGAATATTCGAGTAGTATGCCCGAGATACCAGTCCGGTTGTGTCCCTTTCCGTGATGTTGGCCTTAGCGATAGGCAGAATACGGGAGAGGCAGCAAGGGTTGATGAGGAGTTTCTTAAAGGCTGGGTAAGAGAGAGGGGCGTGAGCAAAAAGAACGACTCATTGCAACAGCCTCCTGGGGGCGGAGCACACCACCCCGAACGGTTCTGAGTCCTCGAGGTTAAAGTGAGGGGTGGTGGTGCGCAGCCCAAGAGGTTTGCCCGTTCAAATCACTTCTTCTGCTCCTTCCCAGCTCTTCGGCTAGGTGTCTAAGCCATCACAGAACCTCTATCGTGCCACTCCTTTCGAAAGATTCGCTATGAAATGGCAACGGCGCAGATTCCTCCGACTGGCAGTTCCTTGACAAAGGAATTTTGAACCGATATATTGTTTTTTTCGAACATAAATCCGAAGACAATTTATGAGGAGAACGCACGCATGGGTGTTGGAACGCAATCGTTACGAAATATTGCCGTAGCCGGCCATGGGAGTACGGGGAAGACTTCGCTGGTCGAACATATACTCGCTACCGGAGGCGTTATCCCGAAGCCAGAGAATGTAGAAAGCGGCAAAACCGTATCTGACTATACTGACGAAGAGATCGCTCGAACGATATCGATCCACACAGCACTGACGCACGTAAAGTGGAAAGATAAAAAAATCAATTTTCTGGATACACCAGGCTCGGCCGACTTCGTGGGCGAGGTGGCAGCAGCGCTTCAAGTCTCCGAATCAGTGCTTCTGTTAGTCGGCGCCGATACAGGAGTACAGATAGAGACAATTAAAATTTGGCGGCGACTCTCGAACAGAAATATGCCCCGCATTATCTTCATCAACAAAATGGAGAAAGAACACGCCGATTTTGGCAAGGCATTGGAGGATATGAGGGACAGGTTTGACGCTAGCTTTGTCCCGATTACGATTCCCATCGGAAATGCGGGGGGGTTCAAGGGAGTCATCAATCTGTTGGATCAGAAGGCTTACCTCTACCAGCAATCCGGCAAACCGAAAATCGACAATGCTCCCGAAGACATGATGGAGACAATAGACGAGCATCGTATGGCACTTGTAGAGGCGGCTGCAGAGGGGAACGACACCCTTATGGAAAAGTACCTTGAAGAGGAAAGCCTGACGGACGCGGAAGTATTGGAGGGACTCAGAGAGGCACTGGCAGACAATAAGTTCGTTCCCGTATTTTGTGGTTCCGCGCTCCTCGATTCGGGAATTCACTCGCTTTTAGATTTCTTGGTCGATGTCGCGCCGGCGCCGCCATCCAAGGTCAGGATAAAGAGTGACAACGGCGAGGAAACGGAGATCGCTGTCTCGTCAGACGGAGAGCCATCCGGCTTCGTCTTCAAAACCAGCATCGATCAATTTTCGGGAAGGATCTCCTATCTGAAAGTAATGAACGGCGTGATCAAATCAGAATCCGATCTTGTGAATTTGCGCGGCGGACAGAAAGAAAAGGGGATCAAGGTATTTACATGCCAGGGCAAAAAGCTCGAAGATGCCAGTGATCTGTGCGCCGGAGATCTGGGCTGTTTGATCAAACTAGATTCCGTCGAAACAGGAGACACCCTTGCTAGTCAGGAAAACGTACAAGCCTGGCCATCTCTCATGGTTCCTCAGCCTGTACATGCCGTTGCCGTTTCAGCGACTTCGAAAAAGGACGAAGACAAGCTCAATCAGTTTCTGCAAAGAGTGGCCCTGGAGGATCCGACCTTCAAAATCTTCTACAATCAAGAAACCAAGGAGACGGTCATTTCCTCAATGGGAGAGCTGCATCTATCAATCATCATGGAAACCCTCAAAAAGAAGCAGCAGATCGAAGTAGAGACCCGCGTTCCTAAAGTGGCCTATCGCGAAACGCTGACAAAACCATCGGCGGCGGAATATCAGCACAAGAAACAGACCGGAGGCCACGGGCAATACGCCAAAGTCGCGCTGGAAATTGCGCCTATCGAGAGGGGCGAACACTTTCGATTTGTGAATGCCATATTCGGAGGAGCTATTTCGAAGGGTTACATTCCAGGGGTGGAAAAAGGCATACTTGAAGGAATGGAGAACGGCATATTGGCCGGCTATCCTGTTGTGGATCTCGAAGCAAAGGTCGTCGATGGAAAAGAACATTCAGTGGACTCCTCCGAAATGGCCTTCAAACTGGCCTCCCGAGGAGCTCTCCGTGCTGCGCTAGAAAAAGCCGGTCCTGTACTGCTCGAGCCTATCATGAACCTCGAGGTATTCGTAGACGACCAGTATCTGGGCGATGTTCTCTCAGATCTGAGCTCCAGAAGGGGCAAGGTACTGGGGCAGGAACCGATTGGAGGAGGAATCCAGCTAATCAAGGCCCAAGTGCCGCAGTCCGAGATGCTGCGCTACTCTATTGATTTGAAATCCATCACTTCGGGCACGGCTTCTTTCGAGATGGAGTTCAGCCACTACAACCCCATAACGGGCAAAATCGCCGATGATGTGATCAAAGCCTCAAAAGCCGCTGCAGAAGCCTAGAGCATCTTTAGTAAAACTCATCCGCTCCGATATCGTACTGAGGTTTGATTCCGATATGAAGAGCGGGGCGCTGTTCACCATCGATGTCCATTGAGGGGCTATCATAAGGGGCGCTGCCTACATCCGTTCCGGCGTTGATGCAACGGGAATCAGAAGCCAGCCGGTAGGGATCATTCCGCTTGGAATCGAAGGTAAGTGACGGAGGCTCTTGTATATTCTTATGGAAGGGCCCGCCGTTTCGATCGAAATCGAGATAGTTTAGCTCCTCCGTCTCCGCAACGGATAAGTCTTCTTCTCCAGAATTCCCGGCAACTCGATAATAGACAGATTGCCAACCATACAGGCAGTTAGTTTTGATTTCCTCTGGGGCACTCCCTATCACATAAAAGGCATTGCCCTTCAAATCCTTTTGTCTTGTAATGATATTGTTGACAATGCGAACGCCCTTGCTCTCTCTTATATGAAATCCGTGAGTCATATTAGTTCCGGTTCCGGCAACGAGTGTATTATTGTACCAGTCTCCCCTTGTTCTCGTCAGGAAGACGGCGACGGCATCATTTGATTGGCCTCCTTCGAGAATATTGGTATCGAAGCGCCCCCGCCCCCCTTCCTGGTTGACGAGATAAAGGAACTCGAGGGTTCTCGTCCCGTGAAAATAACTCTTTGTCACAGAAGTCAAACTCTCTCGGCTTTTAATGCCTATTGTCCCGTAGCGGCTCTTCAAAACAAAGCGAGAATCATTGATCGATATCTGCGAATTCTCTGCCAGCACGCCAACGCTATAGTTCGCCTGACCCGAAGTCTGGACAACCGAATGACCCATGATAAGAGTCCCTCTGTTCAGATCGAGGGCCACTGCATTTTTAGAGCCATCACCACTGGTTACGAGACATGATTTCAATTTGACGACAGAGTTATCAGCGTATATCGCACAAGTTACCTTTCCCGATCCGGGATTAAACTCTGTTCCCTCCCAATTGCTTTCGGGGATCCCTCGCAGCTCGATTACATTGAATTCGGCCGAATCGTCAGGGCCTCTAAAAATACTGCTCTGTGCTGCAATCGCACCTTCAGAGGAGCTGATAAACATACCTTTTTTCACACCCGAAGCTTCGAACAAACAGTCTTTGAGAGAGAGCTGGCCTCCGGTCTGCCTGATACCAACAATCTCGGGTTGATCCTTTGCCAGAAGCCTAACATGAATTAATTCAAGCGACCCTTCGATCAGCTCAATAATGCCTGATTTAGGTCGTTTCGATTCGAGTAGGCTTAGATTTTTCAAGGCTATCGTTCCCTTCGCAACTCTGAAGAAGGGACTGCTCTCCTTAAAAACCTCCTCGGCCGAGATAATCGTTTGCTCCGTATCCGATCCACCTGTCCAGTGTAGAGGATCAAGTCCCCCTCGAATCATGATGTCTCTGTCCAGGGCGATCATTTCTCTTAACTGATAATGGCCAGTTGATAGGTAGAGTGTTTTTCGGCCCGTACGGTACAGATAGTCCAAGCCCCTCTGGATCGAACGAAACGGACGCAGACGGGAACCTTCATTGTCGTCATCTCCAGCACTCGATACATAGATTCCTTCGCGATCGATTTGCACGGTGTATCGGACATGGTTGCGGCTTCTATTTCCCGCGGAATCTACAGCGTAGGCTTCCAGCACGTACCCTACGATTTTCCCTTCCACTCCTTCTAGATCGAATTCTCCTTCGTATGGCCTGAAATCATCTGGGCCTGGGCTACCAGTTGCTCCCATCGACAGCGCGAAAAAAATCTGACCCTCCTGCTCTTCGAAACGAACTCTCCGAGAACCGAGGTAATATCCGTTGTCCTCGAGATTAAATGCTTTTGGGATCGGGGGTGGGTTTTTGTCGATAACAAAGCTTACGGAGACAGGATCGGAGGACAGCTCCGGCCGATGAGGATGAAAAGTGCGCACGCAAAGATTAAACGTGATACTTTCTCCTGGATCCACATCGAAAGCCATTACTTGCTGTCCCAGCGGCGAATCGGGACCAACAGGCTCGGCAGATCTATTGTCGGTGGCGAGCTCGTAACGAATTTCTCCTTCCGCTTTTTCGATACTTATCAGTACCTTGGAGTTGTAGATGCCACCATCCTGTACTCCGGAGATAACCGGCTTGGGAGGTTTACGTACGGGCTGAGAGGCAAATGATGTGACGGCACTTCTGTTTCCTGCTGGATCCTCAAGATAAGCCTTGATAGCCACTTCAACACTTTTTGTCTCCCCATTGCCTCCTTTTTCGGAAACCTGAGGCAAATCAAGCTTCAGCGGACCGGTGTACAGCTCGAATTGAGCCTCTTCGACCTTGTCATCGCTCAAGGAGTAATACAGCCGGTGACCCGGCGGAACGATCCAGGATACGATGGTCTTGCGGGATTGACCATCCCAGTAATCCAGGATTTCCGGTTCCGCTGGCGTTGGTGGGAGCTTCCGGTCGATCGTGACGGAATGTATCATGAGACCCGGGCTCGTATTTCCCAATTCGTCTACCGCCCTAGCTGCGATCCTATACTTGATCTCCTCTCCTTCCCTGCCGGGAAGGTATAGGGGGGAGGTAAAGAGATACTTCGGATCAATTGGTGGAAGCCTGGGCGTGCTTCCGTCGTCGGTGTAGCTAAAATAGATTTTGCCTTCGGTAGCTTCGAAGCCGACTCTTAATGAGTCTTTGGCCACGCCTCCTTCTGGGATACCGGTCATTTGGGGATCCTCTGGAGGTTTTTTGTCGAGGGTAAACCTAACGTAGAGATCGGGTTCGGAGCGATTCCCATGCTTGCTGAGGGCAGCGATTCTCAATTCAATGAAATCTTCTCTGCCCTCTGTACAATCGAACCTGATAGGTCCGGTATAGCGGGTGCCGGATGTTATCGGATCCGGTGGATCTGTGCCCTGCCTCGAGTAGCTTATGTATATCGCATCCTCCTCGGAGTGAGGATGGATGACGGCATGCACGGGCTGATTATAGCGCCCGCCATCGGTGATTCCCGATACGACGGGCAAGCCGGGCTTTTGCAGATCGATCTGAAAACTAAGTGACGTCACTTGCCCGGATAGTTGATAAAATTGTGAAAAGGGCAGAAATTTGACGCGGTATGTTTTGAGGCTGTCAACCTGGCCGATAAAGTCGATGTTTCCCTCGAGTAGAGGCGAGTTAACGGTCGGATCGACTGGCTCACTGCCGTCGTCACTGATCGTATAGTGAATATGCACATTGCTCTCATCAGCGAAAAGGGTGACGGTCATTTGATTGGTAATCGTTCCGTCTTCGATTCCGCGGATTCGAGGAAGCTTGGGCTCCCTCAGATCGATTCGATAGACGAAAGGCCCGAATGTCTCGCTTGTGTTTCCGATTTCGTCACGGCATCGCAGCTTGAGATAATAGGACAGCAGTTGGCTATCGCGCCCGCTTAGATGAATGTAATCATTGTAAACCGGTGACCCTTCGGTTGGGTCCGGAGGGACAGTTCCGTCGTCGGTAAGCTCATATTCGATGGTGCCCTCTCCATCAAGAACCAACCTGAAACCCGTATCGTAGGCCTCCTGTCGAGGGGGAAACGAGAACTCGGGTAAGGTCGGCGGCTTGGCGTCAATCTCTACCACAACCGGCTCCTCGAGACGAGCGATCGAACCGTCGTCCCCCACCGATGCAAATTTCAGATTGAAAGTCCCTTCCAGACCGAAGGGCACAGTCAGAATCATTTTCTCAGAGGCCTCTGGGGAGGAGAGAGCAGGTTCCGGTGGTAAGGCGTTGAAGGCTATCTCATAAATTACCTTTCGCTTCATCTCCGATCTGGTGTTGATTTCCACAGGTCCGGCTGTTGGTCCGCTGGGAATCAGATCCACTACTATGTGGTCTGTGTCAGTCTTTCCCGATATGGTGCCCACCCCTGATTCATCTCCTTCTTCCGGCTCACCGCTTAGAGATGTTGCACGCTCTACGACCTTTGAATCCAAGCGATCGTTCAAGACGTAGAAAAATCGATACTCTTCTCCCCAGCCTTTCTTGCCGTGAAAAGGGCGGACCCTCAAGACTGTATATTTGATTGAGTTTGCTATTGGTTTGATGTAGAGATTGCGCTTGTAGACGAGGTCCGAATCTCCGGGGGTGTGATCGCTGAAGCTATAATAGAGCGTGAGATCTTCCTGGGCATACAACCCTATCTTGAGCGATTCCCTGTAAACCCCACTCTGCACATCCGAAACAACGTGCGAGCCTGATTTCGGATCGACTTCAAAGGATACCTTTTCGCGAAGCAGTTCTCCGGCCACTGTCTCCGCGACGATCGATAGTGTAATCTTGCCGGTTAGAATGAGATTCTGCGGTCTCTCGTAGAGGATTCCGTTATTCAGAGCATCGGATCCGTCGAGAGTGTAACGGATCCAGCTCAGGTTCCTGGATTGAATGTAGAGAAGCTGGTAATTTGCAAAGCGACCGCTAACTGGACTCAGCACCTTCAGAAGCGGCGCGCTACGCTCCGGCTCGAGCTTGCGGATATCGTAGTTGAAGGAGGCAACTGGGCTCCTGTTTCCGGCCTTGTCCCTGGCAAAAGCTTGCACGAGATAGTGACTGCTACCGACTTCGGGTATCTGTAACTCAACGGGATGGCCGTCCCAGAGAGTGGCTGATTGGAAAATATCTTGATTGACGACAAAAAAGACCTGGTCATCTCCCTCGAATACCAGATCGAGAGCCTTATTGTACTCCCCCGGCTGGATACTGACACGGGGAAGTCGGGGAGCGCGCGTGTCGATCAGAAAGGGAAGGTTGTATTCCTTAACTACCAGACCTTCGGAATCGCCTGCAGGAGAACCTCTTACGGTCTCCCAAGAAAAATGATCTTCTACAGCTCTCACTCTGAGCAGATAGAACCTCTCCTCCCCCGGAAGAGCGCTGAGCAAGAGCGGTTCCCGATAGAGGACCCAGGATCCATTTCCCTTTTCGGGCTGATCGCTGCCCGACACGAAGGAATAGTATACCCGAATTCCATCTACAGCAGGATCAAGGGTCAGCAAAGTGTCTTCCCGATATGATCCCGCAGGATGGGATAGAGAAAGAACCTCACTCTCCTCTGAGCGAAGAGTGTGCGAGAAACTCAAAAGGAGAACGAGGATCGGGGCTAGTCTCGACAGATTCATGAGCCGACACCTCTTAGCAGGTCGAATGCCTTCTGCAACTCGGGATCATCCGATTCGTAGTGCTCCCTTTGTTCTGAAGGAGTGAGACCTTCCAGTTCGTGACTCATGTAGTGTATCCAGATATCCTCGTCTGGACTGTCGATTATGTGCTTACGGCAATAATAGTCGGGCTGAATAGCGAGCTGTTTTTTATAGTAGGTTCTCGTTTTGTAATCGTGGACAGCGACCTTTATATCCTCCCTGGGAACACCCCTGTCGATAAGTATTCCTACCAGGTGATTGAGGGTTTTTCCGGAGTCAAATATATCATCCAAAAAGAGCACACGATCACCGTTTCTGAGATACTCAGGATCGTATGTCCATCCATCAACCTGGACTTTTTCCTGCCTATTGATATCGACGTAGGACCGAGCCACCACGGCCGCATAAAAAACAGGATGGCGATCCTTCCGCACGATCTTGAAATACTCGCTTATCACATTGCCGATGTAAGCGCCGCCCCTGAGAGAGATGTAAATTACGTCGGGAATGAATCCTTCAGAATAAATCCTGTAGGCTAGCTTAATCGCGTTATTGCGTACTATTCTGTATGGCAGAAATTCCTTTTTCACACTTTTTCCCGATCCCCAGAGGCCGTACTTAGCCCCTATTCAATTTAAGTACGATCTCCTCCCCTTTGCGCAAAACGCGAAATACGAGCTCTTTGGCGCTCTTGTCATTTAGAGCCTGGTAAAAATCCATTAGGCCGTTGACTGGGACATCGTTGATGCGCTCAATAACATCTTCCTGAAGGAATCCGGCAAGACCCGCTGGAGTTCCTTCGAGCACATCGTAGATAATGACGTTCCCTGACGTGTCAATTTTGAGCTGTTCCCTGATTCTCTGTGACAAGGGGAGAACAGACATGCCGGGCCAGAGTGATTTATTTTGAGCAATAATCTTTTTCTCATCTTCTCGTACGGAAAGCTTGATAGAAAGGGATTGAGGCTTGCCATACCTTATAATATCGAACTCTGAATAGCTACCAGGCTTCTGATCACCTAGCTTGTTTGTGAGGTGAAGATGATCCTTTATTGGCTGGCCGTTCAAAGCCACAACAAAATCTCCGGGGAAAATTCCTCCCTTGTCTGCCGGAGATCCGATAAACACCTGGGTCACGAGGGCTCCTGCCTTTCCCTCTATATCGAGCCCGGTCGCCAATTCTTCAAAGGGAGTCATAATTTGCACCCCCAACCAAGCGTATTCGACCTTTCCATAGTTGATAAAATCATCAATAGCCTTTTTGGCGTTGTTGATGGGAATAGCAAACCCATAGCCGATATTTCCGCCCGTGTTAGAAGCGATCCATGTATTGATCCCAACTACCTGCCCTCTGATGTTTACAAGGGCGCCGCCTGAATTGCCCGGGCTGATGGCGGCATCGGTCTGGATGAAATCGCTTATGTTTTCGCCCGGCCCTCCCCTCCGGCCAAGGGCGCTGATTATTCCAGCCGTAACCGTAGATTCGAAACCGAATGGGTTTCCGACAGCCAAGACCCAATCTCCGACTCTGAGACCTTCAGAGTCCCCCAATTGCGCAATCGGGATATCTTCCTTCGATTCAAAGACAACCAAAGCCAGGTCCTTGCGAACGTCACCACCAACCAGCTTGGCCTCATATGATCTTCCATCGTAGAGGGTTACCTTGATTTCATCAGCCTCTCCGACAACATGGTTGTTGGTCAGAACGTAGATGGAAGAGTTTTCTTTTTTAACCATTACTCCTGAACCGAGTCCAGGTTTCCTAAACTGCTGAGAATCGGAATCGTCTCCCTCTCTCTGCTCGAAGGGATTAAAAAAGAAATCAAACGGGCTGCTGGGTACAGCTTGCTCTACTATATCCACGACATCGATCTCTACAACAACAGGCAAAACAGTGTCCGCTACTTTGCGGAACGAGTATTGCAGTTTCTCGAGAGCCGAAATATCTTGAGACGAGAGTTCACTGTCCGAAAGATGCGCAATTCCAGAATCGCTGGGTTGTGTCACGCAGCCAACAGAGATCGATGTTAACCCGATCCCAGCAAGCAGCAGTGCAATTTTATATATTATCGATACTTTCAAGCGATATATCGACATTTCTTGGTCTCCTCATATTAGGCCTAATACACTAAGTATATCCATATTCATCCAATGGGTGTTAAAATTTCGACTCCCTCCTCCAGTATCGCGACTGTGTATTCAAAGTGAGCCGAATCTTTGCCATCGGCGGTCACAACTGTCCAGCCGTCTTCCATAGTCCTGACTTCCCACGTCCCGGAGTTGAGCATCGGTTCGATAGCCAGGACCATTCCTGGCTTGAGCTTAGGATTCGGACCAGGGCCGATGTAGTTGCGAATCTGCGGCTCCTCGTGCAATGAGATGCCGACTCCGTGACCACAGTACTGCCGAACAACGCTGAAGCCATTTTCCGTAGCATGATCGAAAATAGCCCTGGAGATATCATTGAGTCGACTGCCGTTTTTCATAACCCCTACAGCTTTCTCCAGACATTGTTCGGTGACGGTCAGCAGTTTCTCTCTTTCTTTGGTTATCGATCCGACAGGGTATGTATGAGCGGCATCGCTGATGTATCCACGAAGATTTATTCCCAAGTCCAGACTGACTATATCGCCTTCTTTGAGCACGCGTTTGCCAGGAATGCCATGTATCACCTCATTATTGATCGAAACGCAAAGTGACGCCGGATAATCGTAAAGCCCCAAAAAAGCAGGTGTTCCACCTCTATTTTCTATAAAGTCTCGAGCGAAGAGGTCGAGTTCCTGTGTTTCGATTCCAGCATCGATGAGTTTTTCCAATTCTTTGAAAGTCTCGGCTAAGAGGTGTCCCGAGCGCCTTATCCAGGCGATCTCGTCTTTGTTCTTGAGTTGAATCATAGCCTGAACGGAATTATCCTGCAGACTCCGGCGATTTGTCCTTATCCTTATCCTTGTCCTTATCCCTGTCTCTCGGATATGTGTCTTTTTCTTTTTCAATAGTCGTGAAGATGGCTTCAGTATCGCTTCCGAAGGACTCTTTGATAATCTTGGATACAGCTCCCACACCATTTTCTGAAGTAATGGTAACCTTACCTTCTGTCACAACCCCCTGTTCTACATTCAATCGTGGAGTCGAAATATCGCCCAATACCTTCCCTGTTTGCACCAAATTGACTTCTTCTGTCGCTTTGATATTCCCGATAAGTGTTCCAGCAATCGTCACCCGCCTGGCACGAATATCCGTTTTCACCTTACCCGTCGGGCCGACGATCAGCTCATCATCAGTTTTGATATCGCCCTGAAATTTACCTTCGATCAAAATGGAGCCATTAACGTAAAACTTACCACTAAAAACGGAACCTTCTCCGATCGTACAGTTAGCTGTTTCCGGCGTCTTGCCCATAAATGCTCCTTGCGGCCTGTTTCTATTTGCTAAACGGTATTCCTAACTTACTAGTCACAAGTAACTCGCTAATTGTAAGTAAAAATCTATTATTTTTAGCACTTAAATTCAAGATATTATCTTCCCTCATCGTACTCTTCCAGCAATAAGAGCGCATGGGGATTAATGGGATCAAATTCCAGTGCATACCGGAGTTCTCTGATTGCCGCCCTTCGATTGCCCTTGAGAAACTGTATCTCGCCGATCCTTGACCGAATCGCTCCCTCCAAACGATTTCCCCTTTCGCTCATGTTATGGAGATCCAAGGCCCGCCAGAGATCTTCCTCAGCCGCGCCGAGGTCGTTGAGCTTCAAATGTATAACAGCTCGGTTGTATAGAACACGGAGATCCTCATTCAGAGCCAAGCTTTCTTTCAAGGCAGCCAAAGCCAATTCGTAATTGCCAGCAAGAGCTTCAGCCAATCCCAGCCCATGCAGAAACCAATGGCGATCTCGATTGCCACCAGCGGTCTCGTAGGTTTTCAGAGCCAGCTTCAGCCCTGATGCGTCACCCATCCCGAGCAGGTACCACAAGAGGTGTCGGCACAGCCTTTCATCGACAGGATCGGCATTGAAGGTTCGCCAAAGCCAGGACAGATAACTTTTAGGATCCGGACGCTCCGCATCAAGGTGGAAGAGAAGAAACACAAGCTCGAGGTGTTCGGGATTCTGAGCTGCCAAACGCTTAAGAATCTCGACCGCTTTCGGCCTCTCCACAGCAGAGGCAGCCCCGTCTATATACGCTTTTGCCAATTCTAGTCCAATCCTGACATCCGAGCCGAATTGACGGTGGCCGTGCTGCAGAAGTGCCACCGCAGATTCCCTTTTTCCCTTCTGTCTCAGAATCCAGGCGTAATTTAAAAGTGCCAATCTGTGCAGATCTGAAACTTGATCGCTTAGCACCATTCTGTAGTTCTGCTGAGCTTCTTCGTATTCTCCTGAAAGGAGTTGGATGTCGGCGAGCAACAGCCTATCATCAGAGTGTGGGCCTCGAGTGGCGAGATACCGCTTTAAACGTTGCTCTGCCTGCTCGAAGTCTCCGGCATCGTACGCCACGATTGCGTAAAACCTGTCGTGATCCACGTCATCTATCTGCTCTCGGGCGATCATCAAAGCCTCCTCCATATCCCCCTCTTCGAGATAGAGAAGTGCCGAATCTACGAGCAATGGCCTATTCTTCTCTCTTCGACCCCACTGCGCAAATGCCGCAGGATCCTCTCGCTCGAAAAGAGACAACAGATGCTCTTCGTCATGAGGAGGAAGCAGGCTTCTATCGCCAAGCCTCAATGCCGCTTCCGCTTGAAGGAGAGTAAAATCTTCATCCAGAGGACCTGATGAATTACGATGACGTATAAGCTCGAGGGTCCGCTCACTATCCCCTTTTCGCATCGAGCTGTAGGCGGCTACGAAAAGAATTTTGCTCTCCTTCGGGAAACGCCTGTGGCTTTCACGTGCGAGGACATCAAACCAGGGGAACTCGTCGGATTCTTTTGCAATTCGAAAACCTCTCTGCAGTAGCATGAGTGATTCGCGACCGTTTCTAGCATACGGGATAAGCTCCTCGACAAGTTCCTTAGCCTTTGAAAAACGCAAACGCCCAATATTGCTGTCTATCTCTGCAACGGCAGTCTGCAGAACTGCCCGATGACGTTGAGCTTTTCCGTATCGAACCGTTGTAATACAGACTATGAGTACGACCGCGGCTATAGCGACAAATATGATAGTCAGCTGCAGGAGTTTTTTGCTATGTTGCACTTACGGACTCTCGGCTTTTTCTGATTCCGTCCAATACCCCATTTACAAAGCGATAGGAATCATCCGAGCCGAATTCCTTGGCTATATCGATCGCCTCGTCGATTGTGACGGTGGCAGGAATGCTTTTTTGATAGAGAAGGCAATAAACGCTTATCCGGAGAATCGCCAGATCTACCCTCGCAAGGCGCTTAAAATCCCAGTGTTCCAACTGGTTTTTGATAGCACTATCGATCGAACCCAGGTTTTCCATCGTTCCAGTGATAAGCAGAGTAGCGAACTCCAGAGACTCATCTGCCGATCGAGAAAGCCTACGAGCCCCGCGGCTGCCCGCAGGAGATTTCTTATCTCTTGGGCGATCCCCGGAAGGGCTCGGCTCAGGCTGCTGAGCCTGCTCATCCGTATCATCGCTCAGCCAGGAAAAGTCCAGGAGTCTCTCCAGCGATTCTTCTGTACAGTCGTATCGATAAAGAGTCTGAAATGCTATGACTCGTGCCTGTCTCCTAGTTCCCATGACCTACCAGGATAGCTTGTCATAGTAAATCTGAATAGTAGCTTCCCGTTTCAGAGATTTTAGCAGATCCGCAGTCGCGTTTTGGAGTGCCTTTCTTTGTTCCAATTGAGAGAGAACGTTCCTGATATAGTCTTTTACAGTGGCGGTGTCCTTTGGCGGAATTTTATCATCCAGGTTCAGCACGCGGAAGGGGATCCGTTCGATAACCTCTACGATGTGATATCCTATAAGTGATTTCATTACACCACTTCGCTCTGCGGCATTTATCTTGAAAAGATCATCGAAAAAAGATTTCCCGTAGGTAATTCGCTGCGTAGCGTCGTCTCGCCTCCAGGTTTCAAAAGAGAGACCCCCCACCTTGGTTGTGCTGTTTCCCTCTAGATATACCTCGAGATACTTGTCGAAGGCGGCCCCATTCTGAATCTCCCTGTAGATTTCATCTGCTCGTCGCTTAGCCATTGCTTCTTGATCAGCCTTCAATCCCTTCGTCACCAACATGATCTGCTTGAAGCTGATCATCTCCGGCGAAACGATGGGGTATCTGGTACGATTGGCATCGTAGTATTCCTGAATCTCCGCTTCGGAGGGCTGTTTGACATTTGTGAGAAAGTCTTTCTGCTTTTGAACGACAAGTTTCTCTACCTTGATCTGTTCTTCGAACTTTTCGATCAGCTTATCCCAGGTCAGGTTTTCATTTTTGAGCAGCTGCTCAAGTTCGCCGTCGGTCAGCTGTCTATTGAGCCCGGCCCGACGACCAAGGTTGAGCTTATAAGCATCCAGCATCTTATTGATTTCGGGCTGTGACACTTTTATCATCTCTCTGTCGGCCGCTTGAAGCATGAGCTTATTGTCGACCAAAGCTTCGATGAACTGCTTCCGTTGTTCCTGAGAAAACGGTCTACCAAGCTGTTTCTCGAGGGTTTCGACTTGAGATCGAAACTGTTTTTGAGTGATAACTTCGACTTTCGTCAGCTTTAAACGGGCTAAGGGAGGATCTATCTGCGCAAGCGCCGAAGCGGCAATCAGCACTAACAAGCTCAGGCGCATGAATATGTCTCTCATGGCTCTATTCCTTCATCTTCCGGGATTAATATAATATTATCGAACGCACATTTCCGGAAAACCTATCTTTTCTTTCAGTTTTTTAATGCCAGGAAGCTTTCGATTGAACTCCAGCCCCATCTGTAGCGCTCCGATCGCCCGCTCATTTTCACCGATTCCATAATACACCTCCGCCATCTTTTTGTAGAAGAGGGCTTTATCCTTTCTGGGGAAATCGAAGGAGAGAAGCTCTTTGAGATATTGCAGACTCATATCTGGGGAGACACTTTCGGTGAGCTGAAAGCAGGCTATCTGTAAGATTCGAATGATGATCTCTCCCAAAAAATGTCTGAAGTAGGGTCTCTTCAGCTCATCGAGATAGATTTGCCTAAACAATCTAAATGCTTCTTTGACCTTCCCGCATCGAGCCAGCTCTTCGGCCAGCAAAAAAGCGCAATCCATGTAATCCTCCCACCCTAGGTAAAGATCGAGGCGGAAAGGACCATTGGAGCTGAGCTTGCCGTAGAGTAGAAGAGCTGCCTTTGGATCTGAATGAAGCAAATCGTAAAAAATAAGCTTAGCCTGGCTAAACATATCTTTTCGGCGGCGTTTTAGATAATCTCTGTAATTAAACTCTCTCCTGACGATCGGCTTGAAATAGAGAAGCAGACTATCGTATTCGCGTCTCTTTTTGGGATTACTGAGTATCTCATAGGCTTTGAGTAAGAGCCTCATTTCTTCGTCTGAGGCATCACTCCCCGGGAAAAAGCTCGTTGAAGCCCGAAGATCAGGATGAAGCTGCTTGGCCTTCTGACGAAACGACCTCTTGACCTCTCTCAGGGATGAGTTTCTCTTTATGCCCAGCACTTGATAGTAGTCCGTCATGGGTGCCCTATAAACAAAAAGACTCTGCGGCGGGCCAGAGCCTTCAATTTGATAATACCGGATTTCCCGTATTGCGTCAAACCGTTATGCTATATATCCACTCAATCCGATCACCGTCTGCGCGGCGTTCCTACGCTGCCCAGCCTTGATATCCCGAGTGATCAATGCTATATTCACCGCATGTTTGGTTTCTACATAAAAAAGGCGTTTTTCGATATGTGGGATAACCTCTTCAGGATCATCCTTCTCAATCTCGGATATATAGGCGTCATAGGGATCGCGTTTCTCGTGCCATACCTTGGGCAGTTTATAACGTTTTTACCTCAAAGTGTGGCTTTTTTCATCGGACTTTATATATCAATCGCTATTTTTTCAGTCTATTCGGGAGCTGCCAGCTGCATTACGGCGGAAATCGCCGACTACGGGGAGCCGGGATTCAAGAGCTTTATCCCATACCTCAAAGAGACATATAAGCCAAGCCTTTTGTTCGCTCTGGCTAACACGGTTGTCGTCTTTATGCTTAGCCTTGCCATGCCCTTCTACCTCTCGTTAAAAACGCTGTTTGGGCCTCTGGCCTTTGCATTTCTCTTCTGGCTAACGGTAATCTGGGTCATTTCTATTCAGTTCTTTTTTCCGCTCCAATCTCGGTTCGACAAGAGCTTCAAGAAAAACATCAAGAAAATATTCCTCGTTTTTTTCGACAACACATTGTTTTCAATTGGCGTATTCATAGGAACGATCGTCATTTTTGTGGCCTCTACCTTCACGGCTTTAATGCTTCCTGGTCTGGCAACGATCCTTCTCTGGGCCAATGTGGGATTGAAATTAAGGCTGTATAAGTATGACTACCTCGAGGCCCATCCGGATGCCAATCGAAGACAGATACCTTGGGACGCCATCCTCGTAGACGAGAAGGAAAGGGTTGGCAAGAGGACTCTCAAAGGAATGATTTTCCCTTGGAAAGAATAGTGCTTTAGTTATTTCACGTGCAGACGTTTGCCGATCTCTTCGGCTTCCAATTCGGTCTGCATAATTTGTGAGTATTTGATGAACATGCCCTCTCCCTCCATGGTCTTCATGAGTCGGAGAAGCGCGCGGGTGGCACCAAGAAATGTCTTGATCACGAAGGCAAAGCTTCGTTTGCCGGAGATCATCCCGCCATTGGCGAGATAGTTGGTGACTTTTTCCGGAATTTTCCCTCCGATTAGGGATACGGCTTCAGTTCCCACCGCGATATAGTTATATACGGTCAGCTTTGTATTGACATCTCGATTACCGTCGATAATATCTACCTGATGACCTTGGGATTCCAATCCCTTTGCCAATCCTTTGGTAACCGCGAGCAGTTTTTCTCTCCTGTTCTCTGCAATAAATACAATAGCGACTCTCATTTTTTCCTCTTCCTGACAATCGTTCCTGAGGGCGGAAATTAATTCTTATCTGTTGCGGTTTCTGGGCTTTTTAAATCCTGAGGGGGGCTTTCAGGGGTTGCAGATTCAGTGGATTCTGTCTCTTCTGTTTTGACGTACCAATCGCTGCTGTCTTGCTCTTCGAGGCTTTTAATCCTGGCCTTTGCCTCTATATCCTCGTTCTGAATGCTGCGATTGATCCATGCAACGCCAAGGGCAGTGATAAGAAAAATCGCGGCCAAAACGCCCGTCGCCCTGGTCAATATATTTCCGGAACGTGACCCGAAGGCGGTGCCGCTCCCTCCTCCGAACAATCCACCCAGTCCTTCGCCTTGCTCGTCCTGCAGCATAATGACAAGGCAGAGGAGTAGCGCGCTGATCACGAACAAAACTATTAAAAGGATAATCATCCGATAACTCCCTAAGAAGAATCCCAACGGAACGGGTTACTCATTAAAGTTTACAATAGGTAAAAATCCTTCAGCTGTCAAGGAAGCTCCGCCAACAAGCGCACCGTCGATATTTTCCATCGACATGAGGGCCTTTATATTATCGGGTTTCACCGATCCCCCGTACTGAATAACGAGGGATTGAGCCGTTTCGGCATCATAAAGCTCCGAAACAAGCCTCCTGATATATCTGTGGATCGCATCCGCATCCTCTGGAGTAGCCGTTTTACCAGTGCCTATGGCCCACACAGGCTCATAGGCGATTGTGACGCCCGGCATCTGAGCAGCGCTCACCCCGGTCAATCCTCGGCGTATATGCCTCTCTACAACAGACTCTGCCAATCCTGCCTCGCGTTCTTCTATTGTCTCACCGACACAGAGAATCACACTCAAGTTTTGATTAAGTGCGAGCTTTATCTTTTTGTTGATGAGCTCATCCGACTCTCCGTAGTTGTGTCTCCTTTCGGAATGACCCAATATAACGGTTTGCACTCCGACATCTTTTAGCATCAGCACCGAAACCTCACCTGTATGCGCGCCCGACTCTTCGGGACCCATATTCTGAGCGCCCAAAATCACATTCGATCCAGACAGTACCTGTCTGACGCCCCAAAGTGCCGTAAAGGGAGGGGCGATCATCACTTTATGCTGTACCTCTGCACAAGCCGACACGAGATCTCGCGCTAATTCAACAGCCTCATCGACCGTTTTGTGCATTTTCCAGTTTCCGGCTATAAATATCTGTCTCATTCTGTTTTCCTCTCCCTACTTTGATTTCAGCACATCGACTCCCGGAAGGACTTTGCCCTCGAGAAATTCGAGCGAAGCACCGCCTCCAGTCGAGACATGATCGATTCGATCGGCCAATCCGAACTGATTCACCGCTGCGACGGAATCTCCCCCGCCAACAACGGTTACCCCTTTGCAATCAGCCACCAGACGAGCTACCTCGTGTGTTCCCGATGCGAAGGCAGGGAATTCCGCCACCCCTAATGGACCGTTCCAAACGAGTGTTTTAGCGCTCGCAATCTTCTCCCGCATGTTGTCAAGGGTTTTTTTCCCGATGTCCATGGCAATCATATCTTCGGGTATATCCGGGCCGTCCACATAGATTGCTTCGGCATTCTCGTCAAAGACCGATCCGACCTTGTGATCCACCGGTAGCATTATCTGCACACCCTTTGATTCTGCTGCATCGATGAGACTACGAGCGGTTTCTAGGAAGTCCTGCTCAACCAGGGATTTTCCTGTTTGGTGTCCCTGCACGCTCAGGAAGGTGTAAGCCATGCCTCCCCCTATTATCATGGTGTTGACCTTCTGAAGGAGCGTTTTGAGAACGGCTATCTTTGATGATACCTTTGCTCCCCCAATAATCGCTACAAACGGCTTTGTTGGATTGTTAAGGGTATCGCCGAGGAATTGGATCTCTTTCTCCATGAGAAATCCCGCCACTCCTGGAAGTATATGGGCGACTCCTTCGGTAGAAGCATGGGCCCTGTGAGCTGTCCCGAATGCATCGTTCACGTAGATATCCCCCAGATTTGCTAGGGCTTGTGCAAATTTCCTGTCGTTCTTTTCCTCCTCAGCGTGAAAACGAAGGTTTTCGAGAAGAAGCACCCCCCCCCTTTCGAGCTCTTCGGCCATCCTCTGCACGTTGTCACCCACGCAATCAGAGGCCATGACGACATTTCGGCCAAGCAGCTCTGCCAGCCTTTGGGCTGTGGGCTTAAGAGTAAGCTCCGGCACGACTTTTCCCTTGGGGCGCCCTAGATGGCTCATGAGAATCAAAGAAGTACCATCCTGGTCGAGAATGTATTTGATTGTAGGCAGCGCAGCTTTGATCCGCGTATCGTCGGTAATGATTCCGTCTTTGAGGGGGACGTTGAAATCCACGCGCATGAGAACGCGCTTGTTCGCGAGCTCTACATCTCTGACCGTCATCTTAGCCATCTGCGGCTCCTTCTATCGGGACGGGACTAGAACAATTTTTGAGCGAGATCCACTACTCTGTTGGAGTATCCCCACTCGTTATCGTACCATGAGAACACCTTGTAAAGATCCGAGCCTATCTTCATAGTGCTCAAAGAGTCGAAAATCGAGGAGTGATGATTACCCCTTATGTCGCTGGAAACAATAGGATCTGTGCAGTACTCAAGTATTCCCTTCATAGGGCCGGATGCCGCCTTTGCCATCGCCGCGTTGATATCGTCCACGGAAGGCTTTTTTTCCAAACGCACGGACAAGTCGACAATCGAACCGGTGGGAATTGGGATGCGCAGGGCAACGCCGTTAAGTTTGCCGTCCAACTCAGGAATAACCAGTCCAATCGCCTTTGCAGCCCCCGTGCTCGTGGGTATCATATTCAATCCCGCGGCTCGGGCTCTTCTCAAATCGGAGTGAGGAAAATCGTGGGTAACTTGATCGTTAGTATATGCGTGAACGGTCGTCATCAATCCCTCGATAATTCCAAAGCTATCGTTCAGCACCTTGGCTATCGGCGCAAGGCAGTTGGTGGTACATGAGGCGTTGGAAAGTATCTGAGCGTCTTCGGTGAGATCCGACTCATTTACACCAAGGACGATTGTCTTGTCTACTTTGTCCTTGGCCGGGACTGTGAGTATGACCTTTTTCGCTCCGGCTTCGATGTGCCAGGCTACCTGATCGCGGGCCCGAAAAACCCCAGTGGATTCGATAACCAAATCTACCCCCAGCTCTTTCCACGGCAAGTTTTTGGGATCCCTCTCGGCTGAGGCATTTATCTTGGTGCCGTCTACAATGATATGGCTCTCGTCGTGCTTCACGTCGTGCTGGAACACGCCGTAGATCGAGTCATATTTCAGAAGGTGCGCAAGAGTTGCGTTGTCTGTCAGATCATTGATTGCAGCTACATCGATGCCGCTTCTCTCAAAGGCGATTTTGAAGACATTTCTGCCAATTCGTCCAAATCCGTTTATCGCGATTTTCATTGTGTTCCCCCGTATGTTTGATTAAGATTCTGGGTGAAAGGCGTTCACCGGATAACCAATTTTGCTGGAAATATAAGCAGAAAACTCTGGGTTGTCAATCGTGCGGGACGAGTTGACTGCAGTTTCGAAGCCG
>CAZLRN010000012.1:0-5044 GCA_964561715.1 uncultured Spirochaetales bacterium | reverse complement strand
CGCCGAAGCGGTGGTCTTTTGCTGTATGGAAAGCAGCCGCTCGTCATCAGGACCCTATTGATGGTTTCAAAACCAACTCGTCCCCTGGATTAATGCGATCGAAGAAACTCGAAGGCGTGATTGTTCCTTCTGAAAGATTTTCGTCGGTTTGCCCGATGGTGAGGCTTCCCAAAACATCCTCTTCCTCGAAAGAAAAACCGATCGTGTCGGGCCTGTATTTCAGCTTGCCTTTTTTAATAATGTCAAAGGTGTCTCCCACTTTGATCTGCTGCATCGTGCCCAGATTTACGATTCCACGATCGAACTCACGGGCAAGAAGCGTACCTCTAAGGGGAAAGCTTTCTTGGATCTGGGCCGAAAACCGCGTTAGGGCTTCCCGGATGCGGTCGTTTCCGGTTCTGAAGACCGAGTAGCTTTTCAGCTGGGATCCCGTCCGAGCGAGGTAGAGATCTCCATCCAACTGAAAACTCCGTTCTGATTCGAAAAACCTCATTATGAGAAAAAAATCAGCTTCGGCTTCTCTCGCGTTCCTGAAAGCCATATCGAAGGATTCATACTCCAACCCATTGGCTCGAATAGTGAGCGAATCGAACCACTCCAGAAGATCCTTGGCTCTGAGGCCCAACTCCCTAGCCCCATCGGGATGAATGACTCGCTGGTTTCCCTTCAGAACAGCCAAATAGATGGAGTGGGTACTCTTTGCAATAGCAAATTGATCGAATATCTTATCCGGATCACGATCGGGCTTCAGTCTGTCAGCCCACCTGCTGGAAACGCTTTCCTCTACTCCGGAAGTGTATACCTCGATGTCATCGAGCACCCTGGTTTCCTTGCTCTGGTAGTAATCTCTGAGCAAAAGAAGCTCCATCAGGTATTTAATCGGATACCCCAGCACTCGGTAGATACTAGCAAATGCCCAGCGTGCTTCGGCCAGGCTATGATCCAGTCTCACGCTACGCCTATACTCTACCAGCGCTTTTCCCAACCGATTCGTTTGCTCTAGTTTTCGTCCCTCTTTCAGATGATACTGAGCGAACTTCGTTCTCTCCTTTTGAGTATCGTTACTATACTTGAGAGCCAGGTTCTCCGCTGCAATCCTTGAAATCTCATCTTCGGGTTTCTCGTTCCACGCCCGTTCGAATGCTTGCAGGGCTTCCTCGATCATGCCGGTCCGGCCATAGGCTACGCCAAGAGTGTATTGCGCGAGGTGTCGCTGATCTGACCTCTGAGACGAGAGGACCTCCTTGAGCAAGCTGATAGATTCATTCGGCTTATCCTGAGCGAGATAGATCATGCCAAGAAGAAGCTTCGCCTCGTTGTAGCCAGATTTCAGGGAGAGGGCAGTCTGCAGGAATCCAATAGCACTCTCATAATCGCCGCGGTTGAAGTAGTATCTACCAGCGGTCATATAAACCAAGGGATTGTCGCTGTGGAATCTTAGTGCCTGTTCCAGATATGTAGTCGAGCTCTGATTATCGCCAAGCTCCTCATAGAGCATAGCGAGTCTCAAAAGAACACGGACGTTCTCGGGAGAGGATTTTAGAGCCTCTTGAAAGCGCGCGACGGCCTGTCGTTTTCTTCCATCTGCAAGATCGAGACGAGCCAGGCCAAACTTGGCCTCTAGATTGTGCGGCTCAATCTTTAAAACCTCTTCAAACAGCTCCCTCGCTCTCTGCAGCTCTCCCAATTCTGTCCTGATATTTCCTTCGAGGTTGACCAGGCTCAAATTGTTGCGATCGAACTTCTGAGCTCTCAATACATAAATCAGCGCTTCGTCATTTTGGCCTAATGCGAAGAATGACTCAGCCAGGCCGACCATGGGTTTAACATAGGACGTGTTTTGGGAGAGAGAATCCTTGTACAGCTCAATCGCCCTGTAGTAGTTCTCTCTCAGCTGTTCCCGGCTTCCCTCTTCGTAGAGGGCGGTCGCACTAGGCTGCGCGTGCGAGGCCGCTGTGATGAAAAGCGCAAGTACAACAGCAATCTTGGATGCTATTCTACCCGGTGTTCGTATTTGCCTTGGCAGCATTTTCCTCTGGTTTGGCTTTGTTTATGATGATCTTCACAGAGAGGATTTTGTGCCCCTCCATTTCCTGCACTATGAAGTCCAGATTCTCATGCCGTACCTTTTCGAATTTGGCCGGTATTTTCCCAAATAGGTTAAAAACAAATCCGCCTAGAGTGTCGATGTCTTTCTCTGGCAGACTCAGCTTGAGCTTCTCGTTGAGATCCTCGATAGCCACTCTGGCATCGCAGAGATAGGCCCTCTCGCCTATCTCGAGTATATCCTCGGTTTCGTTGTCGAACTCATCCTGTATCTCACCCACGATCTCTTCGATGACATCTTCCATGCATACAATGCCGGAGGTGCCCCCGTATTCGTCAACGGCTACGGCGATATGGACCTTTCGTCTCTTGAATTCCCGCAGCATCGAGTCGAGTTTCTTACTTTCAGGAACAAAGTAAGGATTTCTGATGATCTCAGCCAAGTCGACTTCATCCCCGGTCTTGACAATATTCCGCAGCAGGTCTTTCACGTACAGGATGCCGACCACATCGTCGATCGTATCTTTGTAGACCGGAAAGCGGGAATGCCCGCAATCAATGATCGTATCTATAACTTCCTTAATAGGTTTTTCCAGATCCAAGCTCACCACATCAATACGTGGAACCATAACCTCCTTGACGGTGGTATCCGACAGGTCCACGATACCGCGAATCATCTTCTGTGCTTCGCGGTCTATGGTACGGTCACCCTCCTCTTCTTCACCCTTGGCGAAAAGTTTCTCAAAAAAACCAGCCTTCTTCAAAATACTCTCTCCTTTTGAAGTGCTTTTACTATCTCTTCTTGAATTGTCATCATACCGCTGTCGGCGTCTTCATGATTCATGCCCCTTAAATGCAGGATGCCGTGCACCAGTAGTCGTTTGAACTCCTCCTCCTCGCTTACTCCAAACTCGGAGGCTTGGGATTTCATAATATCTAAAGCGATAACGATATCTCCGGCTGGAAGGGGATCGGTACCAGCGGGAACCTGGTTTCTCGGAATGAACGGATTGTCTCCCTGCTCGAAGGAAAGAATATCCGTCGCGCCACAGACGCCACGATAGCGCTGGTTGAGGTCTCTCATAGTGCCGCTATCACACAGTAACAGAGATACCTCCCACCCATCAATACCCAATAGGTCAAGTACCCGCCTGCAGAACCGGGGAACCCTTCTCAGCCAAGGAGGTGACTTCAACCCCATACACCTGACCATCACATCGTTCATACAGCTTCTTCTTTTTGATTGGGATACTCTATCCTGGAGTGGAAGTATCCCCCCAAAACATGAACGAAGGTATCTTTGATTTCATCTAGTTCATTGAAAGTCAAGTTGCTTTTATTCAGCTCTCCCGAATTGAACTTCTCCATAATAATGGACCATAAAAACTTTTCTAGCTTTGCCACGCTCGGATTCTTAAGGGTACGGGATGCTGCTTCTGCTGCATCGGCCAGCATAACAACGGCGGCCTCCTTAGTCTTTGGCCACTCACCTGTATATGTATAATCATCGGAAGAAACCTTTTGGTTCTTCTCGCTATCCAAAGCGCGCTGATAGAAATAACTGATAAGCCCCTTCCCATGATGCTGCGCGATGATATCGATAACCTCCTTCGGCAGCTTTTGTTCTTTCCCCTTTTCGACACCGACTTTGACATGTGACTTAATTACGGCGGCGGAGAGACTGGGTTTTAAATCATCATGCAGGTTCAACTCGCGTTGATTCTCGATGAAATACCGAGCCTGATCGATTTTTCCAATGTCATGATAATATCCGCCCACCCGGGCCAAAAGGGCATTGGCTCCTATCCTCGTGCAGGCTGACTCAGCCAAATTGGCCACCATAATTGAGTGATTATATGTACCAGGAGCAAGGCTTAGCATCTTTTTGAAGATGGGTGAGTTGAGATCAGATAACTCCATGAGCCTAAATCGTGTCGAAGCATTCAGCAGATGTTCGAGAATTGGCATGAAACCCAAGCTCAATATACTGCACAAGAATCCGCTACCGATGCCCCAGGCCAGGGCATGCAAAAAGGAAATTGCCTGAGAGCTCCTCAGGAATCCCAACATCAGCAGGATGATGCAGTTGTAGGTGGATAAAAAGATACCAGCTCTTATTAGATCGATGCGTCTCTCGACGCTCATGACGACAGCGCACCCCGCTGTGCCTGAGAGAAATACAAACAGAAAGGTATACAGATCCAATCCAAAAATAGGCAAGCCGAGAAGCGAAAGTATCACCGTGAAGAGTATTCCCACCCGCGTCGAAATGATGAGTGAGACAAGAATAGTAAAGACAGCTGTTGGCAAAAGCACCGAAATAGGGATCCATTTCGACTCCCACGGGAATTGAACCGTGAAAGAGGCCACCACAACATACACAAAAGCTGCAGCGACAAGAAAATAGATCTCGTTCATGGACAGAGATTTTCCTGCAAAACGTGGACTGAGAAGGAAAAATGCCAAAACATAGGCAATCCCAAGAAGGATCGCAGTGCCTGCAATGCTGTTGAGATTGACTGTGAAGGTGCTCTCTCCGATCGCCGTTATCTTCGTGAGCACTTCTTCGTCGATGAGATCCCCCTTTCTCACGATCACTTGACCTTTGACGAGCTTTCGGGCAACTTCCTCTACCTCATCCATTGCCTTCTTTTTTTTGACCTCCGTCTCGAGCTCGTCAAAAAAGCAGTTCTCCTCGGCAAAGGCATTTAGGAGATGGTAGACGATGTTCTTTTGCTGCTCAGTCAAGCTGGAGCTTTCCAGGTTCGACTCCGCAAAGGCTTTCAGCCGTTCCAAAGTAATAATCCTATCAGCTGGTATCTCTTCCTTTTCGATCCCTCTACGCCAGATTTCTATCATGCCTGATGTAAAAAGCTCTGGCCGCTCCTCCCGCAGCGTGCGTAGATTCACGAGCCCCTCACTCATAACCTGTGCGAGAAGAAAGGTGGCATGCACCAAAATGGCGTCTACCCCCTCTGAGCGCCCAAGGGCGGGAAGG
>CAZLRN010000011.1:0-27182 GCA_964561715.1 uncultured Spirochaetales bacterium | reverse complement strand
AAGCCTCAGAATCTACCGTTAGAGATGCCGATATGGCCCAGCAGATGGTCAGCTTTGTCAAGAACCAGATTCTTGTACAGTCTGCCACTGCCATGCTCGCCCAGGCCAACACAAAGCCTCAGACCGTTCTGCAGCTGTTGCAGTAAAAGTACCCGTTCAAAAGACTCTAGCAGAAACCCCCTTAATCGGGGGTTTTTTCTTGCCCTATGCATTCTTGCCTCCTGATCATCAATCGACTATCCTGAAAAAGAGCAGGCGCTATGAACATACCGAGAGTGGTCAAAGATTTCGCAAAGCCTTTTTTCAACGCCGGGCATGAGTGTTATCTCGTTGGCGGAGCCGTTCGGGACTCACTTCTGAAAAGAGCCTTTACGGACTTTGATATAGCCACAGACGCCACCCCGCTCGAGGTTTCGAGGCTTTTCAGGCGGATCATCCCGACAGGGATCAAGCACGGCACCGTGACGGTTCTTTTCAAAGGGCAGCAGTTTGAGGTAACGACATTTCGCATCGAGGATGGTTACAGCGATGGGAGACGTCCTGATTCGGTACGTTTCTCCGCTTCGATATACGATGACTTAAAAAGGAGAGACTTTACGATAAACGGGATTGCCTTTGACCTGAAGGACCGCAGGCTCATCGATCCTCACGGAGGAACGACCGATTTGAAGAAAAAGGTCATCAGGGCGATCGGTAATGCGGTGGATCGATTCAGCGAAGACGCTTTGCGGACACTCAGAGCCTGCCGGATTGCCGCGCAGCTTGCCTTCGAGATCGAAGTCGATACCGAAAACGCGATACGGGAGACCCGCAGTGGCCTGAAAAAGGTATCCAACGAGCGAATACGCGATGAGCTTATTAAGATCATTCAGGCTGAGGACCCTGTGTACGGCTTTGAATTGCTCGAAAGGACAGAGATTCTCGGCATGATCCTTCCGGAGCTCAGAGCCTGCATTGGCATAAAACAGAGAGAGCTTCATGATTTTGATGTTTTCTATCACAGCCTCTACGCCTGCAAGGCTGCACCTCGGGACAATCTGGTACTACGCCTGGCTGCCCTCCTGCATGATATCGGCAAGGCGGTGACGCTTTTTATCAACGAGGCAGGAGAACCACGATTCCACAACCACGAAAAGCGATCAGCGGAGCTTTCCGAAGAAATACTGAGGCGTTTGAAATTCCCCAACGAAGTAATTAGTAGAGTAGCTCATCTCGTCCGACACCATATGTTCAACTATCAGGAGGAGTGGAAGGACGCTTCGGTTCGCCGCTTTGTCGCCCGCGTTGGCATGGAAAACCTTGCTGAGCTTTTTGCGTTGCGAAGAGCCGATCAGCTTTCGCGGGGAAAACGAGCAGGCCGAGGCGAAGGGTTGTCCCTCTTGTTGGAGCGAATCGAGAAAGTAGCAAAGCAGGATTCTGTGTACAGCCTGAAGGATCTCGCGATCAGCGGTGATGAGATCATGGCGCGACTCTCGCTGGAGTCGGGACCGCAAATCGGCATAATACTGAACGTTCTGCTGGAGAGCGTGCTGGAGGACCCCCATCTCAACAACCCGGAAAGCCTTCTGACAATTGCGGAGAATTTTTACAGAGAAAGGCTCAGTCGAAGCGAATGATTTGAGGTGGGCTTTTACTCGCCTTTCTTTTGCACCTCTTCTCTCAGTTTTTTGTAGGCCATCCCAGCAGCTTGCTGCTCGGCTTCCTTCTTGTTCTTTCCAATCCCTGGTCCAAAGCTGCGATCGTCGATGGCCACCTCGATCCAAAAGGTTCTATCGTGGTCGGGTCCTCGCTTTTTGATCGTCTTGTATCGCGGATAGGTTTTATACTGCTTCTGGGCATACTCCTGGAGAAGCGTTTTATAGTCCTTCTCATGTCGGTTCTCCCGTACTGCATCGATCTCCGGTATGAGAAGATTGAGGATGAAATCTCTTGCTATCTTTAGCCCTGAATCCAAATAGTAGGCACCAATAATAGCCTCTAGACAGTCGGCTAATATCGCCCTCTTCGACCGTCCCCCAGAATACTCTTCGCCCTTGCCTATCAAAATAAAATTATCGATTCTGATTTGCTTGGCGATCTTGGCCAGGCTCGCCTCACTCACGACGAAGGATTTGATCTTGGCCATCTCGCCTTCCGTTTGATCACTCAGCGTGGTAAAGAGGTGTTCGCTGATAACAAGACCGAGGACAGAATCGCCCAAAAACTCAAGCTTTTCATTATTGTCAACGTCAATATCTATTTCGTTGGCGTAGGATCTGTGACAGAAGGCGAGGTTCAGCAGCGATACATTCTTAAATCTTATGCCAATCTGCTTTTCGAAAAGTTGAAGCTCTTTCTTTCTCTCGGGACTAATGGGAGGTGGTCGATTATCCGAAATTCTCCGAAAGAAAACCACCGATCGCTATTTTTTGTCTAGTTCAGATTGAATATAATTCAGCGCATCCTTTACAGTCTCGAACTCGTTTGCCTTTTCATCGGGGATACTAATACCAAGCTCTTCCTCAATAGCATAAACGAGCTCGTAGGTCTCGAGGCTGTCTGCGCCTAGATCCTGTCTGAAATTGGAATCCAACGTAATCTTATCTACTTCGATCTCAAGGTTTTCAGCAATTAGTTTCTTCAGTTTTTCAAAAAGCTCCTCAGCCACTCCTATACTCCTTCTGCATATTAGTTATCTGTAAAAGACCACCTGCAAAGCAGCGGTGCGAGCTCGGCCGCCCACCCGATGCGATGACTTCGAAACTGCAATGATCTATTCCATTTCCTCAAGGTTAAGGATCTGCTTCCCCCGGTAAAATCCGCATTTGGGACATACTCGGTGGAGCAGCACCCGGTTTCCGCAGTTTCCACACTCGACAAGATTTGGAAGCTGCAGAGACATGTTGATCGACCGCCTGCGTCGAGTTCGAGCTTTAGATGCCTTATGCTTTGGTACTGCCATAAATTCTTACTCCATGCAATTCGAGGCATCATGTTCTGCCTCCACACCCCGCCAAGACGAAATTCAGCCCTGACGAAGTTACAGAAAGTTACATTATTGTCTTTCCAATGTCAAGTTTTTTTTAGCTTTTCCTTAAGCGCCTTGACGACTATCGGCGGCACCATTTCAGAGATGTCTCCGCCGAACATCGCGAGCTCCTTTATCGAAGATGAACGTAGAATGAAGTATTTCTTGTCGGTTGGCAGCAGGATTGTCTCTATATGAGAGTTGAGGGATTTGTTCAGGAGGGACAATTCGAATTCATAGCTGAAATCCGACAATGCTCGCACACCTCTCAATATGACACGGATTCCCATCTCCTCGGCAAAATCGACGATCAAACCGGTCCAGATGTGCAATCGTACATTTCCGAGTTCTGAAACAAGCTCTTTAAGCATGGCGAATCTCTCATCAGCCGTGAAAAAACAGCTCTTGTGCGGGTTATCTGCAATGACAATCGATAATTCGTCAAAAATACGCGACGCCCTACATATGATATCCAGGTGACCATGCGTTGGGGGATCGAATGTTCCAGGGTAGAGAACCTTTAACATGTGTCGACTTTACCTTTATCCATCGATCTGGTCAACATTCTAAATTATTTTGACAAATCAAGTTGAAAGATATACACTTTATTTATATGAAGAGAGTTTTATGGACTTCGATTCTGTTGCTCTTCTTCTTACTTTTGTACTGTTGTTCATCATCGAGTCCCCCACAAAAGGAGGTAACACCGACCGAGTCGAAATCCCAACCGAGCGAAACGCCGGCAGAGGCTCCACTGGTAGAAAAACAACCCGAACCAGAGCAAAAGCCTGAGGAGAAACCGGAGGAGACCAAACCCGAAGAAATCGCGGAGAAGCCAGAGGAAAAGCCGGTTGAGGAACCTCCCAAATTCGAGGTTTCAGAAGAGGTCTACAAGCAAACGTTCGGTGATATAAAGAGCATCATTGAGAAGCTCAACCGGATTATTCAAAACAGGGAGTATAAAAACTGGTTGACCTACTTGACCGATAACTATGTGAAGAACACCAGTCGCCCTGAATATTTGAGACGCTGGCAAAAGGATCCGAGACTTAAGGAAAAGAACATCGTTTTGCGAACGTTGAAAGACTATTTTGACTATGTTGTCGTACCGACTCGCTCACAAGTAAAACTGGACGAAATCGAGTTTGTTGATGATACACGTGTCTATGCCTATACAGTATTTGAATCAAAGAAGTACCTGTTGTACAATCTACTTAGGACAGATAAAGGTTGGAAAATCGATTTCTATTAGATCATGTCCGTAGAGAAAGGGTAAATCGATGGAATTGAAAAAGATAGGGCCAATGCTAATCATCATTCTTCTTATGATGAGCTCTTTCGTCGCCCACAGCCAATCGTCTGAGGAATCGACGCGAGTTCCTACGGTAGAAGAGCTCTATCTTTTGGGCAAGCCCAACTTGATGGCAATCGTCGAGCAGGCTACGTCTGCAGACCGTGATACAAAGCTCCTGGCACTCGATGATATCGAAACGATTATCGAGCAGGGGAATTTTGCCAGCGAAGCGAATGAAATCCTCTATATGCTGGACTACCTCTCTGCAGAAGGGGTAAGAAGGCGAGAACGAGAGGAGAATAGGACAACCAACTATTTCCCCTTGGTGCGAAGACGGGCGGTCGAGCTAATAGGGCGATTGGGAAAGGAATCCGCAAGCCAGGAAATCGTGGTGAGAGCCCGGACCATTCTTCTGGATATCATCCGAAAGGAAGAGGAAGTGATGGTAAAAGCCGAGTCGGCATACGCCCTCGGAACGATTGGTCTCGATGATGACGGATTGGTGGTGCGGACGCTATCTGAGATCGTTGCCTCACAAACAGCCGCAGCTCCGGACAATAACTTAGCCTTCGCGGTCTGTTTAGCCATTGACAAGATCGCTCAAAAAAACCAGGGAATAAGAAACTATCAAGCCTACACTGCTCTGGTAACCATCATGCAGGGCAACTACACTCGCAAGGTAAAAGATAAGGCTTTCGAGGTTCTCCAAAACCTCAAGGAGTATTCTTAGTATCTAGTTGGTAGATTCTTGCCATTGCGAGGTCTGCTCTTTCTGCTCGTATTGAATTCTCTTACGAATTAAAAATCGTATGGGCCCGGCAGACGACCGTATGGAGACAATTCCGAAGCTACCACGGCCGAGATAGCATATTTTCTCGTTGGGCTGAAGCTCTTCGTTCTTCTTCAACTCTGTAAGCACACAGTCAAAGTGATTGAGAGGACCATCAACGCGGCTGGCTATAGCGGTGGACAAATCTCTTATAGGCTTGCTGCACAGGGGGCAAATCGGAAAGCTTCTTCTTTGGAAGGGCCTACATCTATCAGAACGCCTTCTGCCCCCTCTGCGATAGTTTTCTCGCGGCATTTCAGTCTTCTTCCTTAACGATGCTTTTGGTCAGTTCTTGGGCGATTGTTAGAACAGCGAGCTCGATATATGTATCATCGTTAATTTTCTTCTTGAGCTCCTCCAGTCTCTTGTAGTCGATATCTTTCGCTATTCTAACCATGGTTCACACCGAAAGCGTTCTTGATGTGCTTTATGCTTGACAGATTATCTTTCACAAGAATGACATCGAATCTAATTCGATCCTTCTCGTACTCAGGATAGTTTCTTATGAAATACTTTGCTACACTGATGATCTTTCTTTGTTTCTCTCTGCCCACAGCTTTTTCGAGATTCTCCTCCCCGAAGGAATTCCACGTCTTGACCTCGCAAAACACAAGGGCGCTCGCGTCGTGAACGATCAAGTCCACCTCGCCCCATGGAAGTCTGTAGTTCTGCTCAATCACGGCGTAACCGGACTCTTTGAGAAACGCCGCGGCCTTCTTCTCTCCAATCGTTCCGATTTTGGAGCTGTTACTCACGCGCCATCCTTGCCAGTGCTTTTGGATCTATCGCTTTAGCGATGAACAGATCCTTCTGCGACATAAGATCGACTATCATCTCTCCCACGAGCTTGTCGCCATACTCATCAATAATAAGCTGAATTTTAGGCCTCAGAGGCGACATGCTGTGCGTTTCTATCACTCGGCCTATTCCCCCATTGTTGAGCTGCACGAGGCTGCCAACGGGATAAATGCCCATGCTGGCGAGCAGCGCCTTCAAAACCTTTGGATCAAAATGCCGACCGTTGTCGCCAAGTATGGCCTTCATCGCCCTGTAACCGATCATCTGGTCCCGGTAGGATCTTTTATTCACCATGGCTACAAAAGCATCGGAAACAGCGGCGATACGCGCTCCAAGGGGAATGTCGTCTCCTTTGAGGCGTCTTGGATAGCCCGTGCCGTCCCATCTCTCCTGATGAAGGAGAGCAATCGCTGCAACCTCCTCTGGATAGCGCAGCTCTTTGATAACGATCGTATAACCTACGACAGGATGAGATCTAACCTGCTTGATCTCCTCAGGGGTCAGCTTTCCTTTCTTTGTCTGAATTTCCTCGGGAACTTTGAGCATTCCTATATCATGAAGCAAAACCCCTGTAGCGAGCTGGATCAACCTGAAGCTCAGCATCTTCATGTTCTTTCCAATAATTGTGGAAAGAATGGCTCCCTTTATAGAGTTATCCGATAGTGTTTTTTGGGTCTCGCCTCCCAGCAGGACGAGCTGCACGACGCTTTTCTCGTCCTCTTCTACAGCCGCTATGAGGTCCTGGACAATCGAATCGATTCGATCATGCTCGATTTTTCGACCCTCTTTAACCTCGTCGAAAATAGCGCTGAGCTTGTTAACGGATGTTGAGTAAAGCTCCAATCCCTGGGTGTTGGTGAAGGATAAGGTGTAGCTCTGGGCTACAAGGTTCTGAGCGCTGGCATCTACGGTCGTGCCATCATCGACGATAAGCTTGCCGTCGGTCAAAACCTCTTCTACGCTCCATTTGTCCAGGCGTTCGATCTCTTTTTGTTTGAGCGGCATTTCCGCCTGCAGAAGAATCGTACTTTCATCGATATAGACGGGCATCGTGAAACGCATTCCCTCTTTAAGATCTTTTGTCTTGATCTTCTTCATCGTGCTTCCCTCAGGCTCCTAACGAAGATAAGCAACTCTGCGATTATCCCGTAAAACTCCTCCGGAATGAAAGAGCCAATCTCCAAGTCGATGAGGGCATCCGCAAGATCAGGAATACGAGCGATATTCACGCCATTTTCGCGAGCAATTGATTCTATGATAGCGGCAAGCTCTCCCTTTCCCTTGGCCACCACAAAAGGTGCCGGTAATTGACTATCATACTTGATTGCGACAGCTTTTTCCATATCTAAACCCTCGGTTCTACGTCACGATGCTGACACCGCTGTGGGTTCCTCGCTCCCATGGCGCAGAAAAGCCGTCAAACTCCCCGTCTTTATAAATACTATCGTCACATTCGACACCATGGTTTTGTAAAATCGACACTAAGTCAGGGAATTTTTTCTTGATCGATTCCCTCAAACCTGTTTCCGAACAATAGATAGACATGTGCGTACTCTTTCCCAGCGGCTTATCCTGTAGATTGAAGAGAAAGCTAATGATACTCTCTCCCCTCGCAACATCGAGCACAAATCGCTTTACGAGGTGCCGCTTGGTATCAAGCAGCACTTTGATCAGCCCGTTATACGTCTCTCCGACACCGTGAAATCGGAAGGGAGTGACTATCCATGTTTCATTGGAAAGCGCAAGATGGTTGAAAAGCTGCAACAGATGGTATTGTTTTGGATTGCTCTCTTTTTTACTCAACCTGTATTTGATCATTCTCTTTAGATTTTGGAAAGATTCTTCGTTTAAGCTATCGCTTCCTTGATGTCCGCCAGAGTAACTCCCCGACTCTCCTTCCTGTCCAATCAATGACAGTATCGACAGCATCGCTTCTACGCCCGGGGAAGAAGGATCCCATCCCTTCTCTGAAACCTCGGCTATGCTTCCTGCTATGCGAGATCCCGCTCTACGCTTCTTTGCGGTGAGTTTGACGAATAACTTGTTGAGTTTCTTTGCTACTTTCTCGGATATCGTGGTCTTTGTATTGGAAAACGCACGTTGAAGCGCGGCTTGAAGCAAGGCAGAGCGGATTAAACGGAGCGCCGACTCTTCCTCGCCGATTGGAGAGGACCCCGCCCAAGATTCTGCCGCGATCCCTCTTAATTGCAGGATGATCTTGGAACCCGTGCCCTTAACGAATGCCCTTATCGTACTTCCCGGACTAAGCTCGATATCTGATATTGCTGGAAAGGTACGGCCCTTGATGCCAACAGCCCACTTGTTTCCAATAAGCCGCTTAATAACTCGCACAGATACAACGTCGCCGGCCTTAAGATCTGTGAACTGCCCGCTTGATATTCTTATGCTTCCGGAGATTCTTCCAGAGAACATTCTGTCCATAGGAACCAAGGTCTGCGCTTACGCCTTAGGTTCCGATCCCTGTTTCGTTGTATCCTTTTTTCTGATGAGCTCTGCAACCTTAGAAGCTTTGCCGACACGATCTCGAATATAATAGAGCTTTGAGCGGCGTACTTTGCCACGTCGTGCGATTTCGATTTTCTGGATACGGGGCGAATGGAGGGGAAAGGTTCGCTCGACACCTACACCATAGGAAAGCTTTCGGACGGTAAAAGTCCGCTTCGAGCCGGCTCCCTTTTGAGATATGCAAAGCCCCTCGAACACCTGCGTCCTCTCGCTGCGTCCTTCGATTATTCTGTAATGGACCCGAACCGTATCTCCGATCTTGAAATCCGCGGTTTGCTCTTTCATCTGACTCATTTCAGCTGCCTTTATCAGATCCATGATTATGTTCCTCCTGTCGTAACTCGTTTAGAATCGCTTTTTGCTCGATGTCGAGATTTTCCGATCTCAACATATCCGGCCTGTACTTCAAAGTTCGCTCGATGCCTTTTCTCAAGCGCCATTCTCTAATCTTTGCGTGATGACCTGACAGAAGCACTGCCGGGACCTCTCTCCCTTTGAAGCGTTGAGGCCTGGTATACTGAGGATACTCCAGCACGCCCCATTGAAAGCTCTCTTCCTCGAGGGACTCCGGTTTGACAATTCCCTCTGCCAACCGAATAACAGCATCCATTAAAACCATGGCTGCCACTTCGCCGGAAAAGAGCACGTAGCTGCCAATTGAGATTTCATCGGTCACATAGAGATCGATGATCCTCTGGTCGATACCCTCGTAATGACCGCAAATCACCATAAGTGACCCACAAAGAGCCAGCTCATTGGCATATTTCTGATCGAACAATCGACCCGACGGCGTCATATATATGATTCTCTCTACCCCTTGGGGCACTGATTCGATAGCCCGACTCAGAGGTTCCGGTCTGAGCAACATTCCGGGACCTCCGCCGTATGGTGCATCATCACAGGTCTTGTGTTTATCCTGCGCAAAATCCCTTATATCAATGAGATTCACACGGATTTGACCCGATTCGATCGATTTGCCCAGTATCGAGCTTGCTACGTATCCTGCAAACATCTCCGGGAAAAGAGATAGAATGTGAAAGATCAATCTATAGTATATACCTCCGTTAGAGAGATAATTCCCTCTCTGATATTGATATCAACTATAAAGACTTCCTTAAAAGGAATGAGGACCGTTTTCCCCGATTCAGGTAAAACCTCTAAAAAAAGTTCCCCGTTCCCTTCGAGCAGCCCCACCACCGGACCGATTTCTCTGCCCTCCTGAACAACCCGACATCGGGACAGATCCGCCATGTAGTACTCTCCCTCTCTGAGGTGTGCCGCCCACTTGCTCTCTACCCATATTTCCGCGCCTGTCAGTTTCTTAATCTCCTCTGGCGTATCGATTCCCTCAAGTTTCAGCCTGACTCCCTTGGAATCGCAATGTACGGCGTCAACCCGATATAGGATCTGTCGACCATCCAGCAGAAGATAGACCTCTTTCAGATCTGCAAAATGCTGAGTTTCTCCGGAATAAGAGTATACTTTGAAAAAACCCTTGACCCCATGACTTTTTTTTATTTTGCCTATGGCTAAACGGCCCATCAGTCGAGGATCTCTAGTACAACCCTCTTTCCTGTTTTTGTAGCGGAGGCGCTGAGAATCGTTCTAATTGCCTTAGCGATTCTCCCGTGCTTGCCTATCACTTTGCCAATATCTCCCTCAGACACCTTAAGTTCCAGGATCGTTGATTTTTCTCCCTCAATAATATTGACCACTACGCCGCCTGGATCATCGACAAGACTTTTAGCGATATACTCCACGAGGTCTTTTTCCACGAGCTTCTCCTTTTACAGGCTACTTGATCTGGAAATTCTGTCTGTTGAGTAGCCTCTTGACTGTGTCGCTTGCCTTGGCGCCTTTGGCGAGCCAGGTGCGGATCCTCTCCTCCTCTATTTTAATTTGCTTATCTTCTACTTCGATAGGGTGATAAAAGCCAACCTCTTCGATCGTTTTGCCATCTCTCGGCGCACGGGTGTCTACGACGACAATACGATAGTAAGGTCTTTTCTTTGTTCCAAATCTCTTCAACCTGATTTTCACACTCACCGCTTTCCTCCTCAGTATTTGCTAGACCCCCAGTCGGGACAGCATATCGGATTGGTATTTCTTGTTCTTCGTCGCCTTCTTCATGATAAGGCGCGTCTTCTCGAACTGCTTGATTAGCTTATTCACATCATACACCGAAGTCCCACTTCCTCTGGCCACACGTTTTCTCCGTGAGGGGCCGAGTATCCGATGGTTGTGCCGCTCCCCCGTAGTCATCGAAAGGATGATCGCCTCACTGCGTTTCATCTCTTTCTCATCGATGGACTCCTCAGGCATGTTTCCTTGAAGACCGGGAATCATTTCCAGGATAGACTTGAGGCTTCCCATCTTTCGCACTTTCTGGAATTGGTCCAAAAAATCCTCGAGAGTGAAAGTCTTGGTTTCTATCTTGCGCCTGAGTTCCTCCGCCTCTTCCGCTTGAGTCGTCTCCTGTGCCTTTTCAACGAGAGAAACGATGTCGCCCATGCCGAGTATTCGCGAAGCGATCCGATCTGGATAAAAAGGCTCCAGAGCCTCCATTGCCTCGCCGGTACCGATGAACTTAATCGGCTTACCCGTGACACTCTTAATGGATAGGGCAGCACCTCCCCGCGTATCCGAATCAAATTTGCTGAGAATAATCCCTGAAATATTCAGCCCAGCATCGAACTCACTCGCAATTTGAACGGCGTTTTGCCCTGTCATAGCGTCTGCGACCAGGATGACCTCATCGGGTTTTGAAACCTTCTGTATCTCCTTCAATTCCTCCATCAGCGGCTCATCGACCTGAAGTCTTCCGGCCGTATCGACAATCACGGTATCGATTCCCTGTTTCGCGGCAAACTGAAGGGCATTCTTTACAACCTGAGGGGGACTCTTTTCGCCGCTGGATTCGAACACCTCGACGCCAACCCTCTCCCCCAGGATCTTAAGCTGCTCTACTGCGGCTGGACGAACGAGGTCGGCTGCAACGAGCATAGGTTTGTGGGAGAGGCTCTGCAGTTGCCGCCCCAGCTTTGCCGCTGTTGTTGTTTTTCCCGAGCCCTGTAATCCTATGAGAAGAATGACTGACTGCGTATCCGGACCCTTGAGATGCAGCTCCTGACGCGTATCTCCGAGAAGCGTCACCATGCGATCATAGACGATCTTGATGAACTGCTGTGCAGGCAACACGGATTTCAGCGCTTTTTGACCGAGGGCTTCTTCCGCTGTGTGATTAACGAAGCGACGCACGACACGAAGATTGACATCGGCCTCCAAAAACGCCAGCTTGATTTCTTCGATGGCGTCTTGGATATTCTTCTGGGTAATATGATCTTTCCCGGTTATCTGTCTGAAGATATCCGTAAATTTCTGTGTCAATCGATCAAGCATTCAGCCCGGCTACCCCCCAAAAGTTAATCATACCTTATATAACTAAATATTCGCCATGTCAACTCGCGATGAATCACGAATTGTACACACCAGACTCCGCGGGCAGCTGAGATCAAGGACGGCGCTATTAAAGGTAATACTAGGCGAATCAAAAGACCAGCAGGGCGAAAAGCTATGCGGATCTGCAGAAAGCCGAATTCAGACTAAAAGCTGCTCAGCGCACGAAGAAAAAGTGTCGATTCAAGAAATCAGCTTTCTCTTTGGCAGCATCTGCAAAGAGGCTTTCAGGAAAATCAGTATAGACCCGGGCATAGGCATCCCTGGCCAGCTTGTAGTTGCGCTGCTCTTTGTTCTCCTCGTAGATTCTGCCGTGGAGAAAGAGAACCTGGTCCATGACAGCGCTGTTTGGATGGCGCTTAAGGTAGCGCTGGAGGAAATCTTTAGCTCTTTTAAAGTCCCCTTTTTCTAGGAGATACTCCACCATCATAATCGTTTCCCTGTCAATCGAAGAAGAATCGATGTCAAGAAACGCTTCGGCGTACAGCAGAAGGCTTGGATGGTCATCCTTTGCGAGGCAGGTTCGAACGATCCCGCTAAGGGCCAAATCAGAGTAGTTCGGGCCCGAATCATCCGCCTCTGAAGCCAAACCTGTCTCGGATCGCTTCTCCCAGTTTTTTAGCCAGTACTGTATGGCATCATCGAATCGTGAAGTTCTAAGGGAGAGATCAGCAATGCGATCATTGAGGTAAGGTGAACCTGTGCCATAACGCTTAAGATATTCCGCCAAAGCCTCCTCATAGCGCCCCAACTCGATAAGCCGTTCAGCATACTGATAGCTTTCGATCTCAGACACCGCCCCTCCCCCGCTAACCGAGACAAGCCTTTCGAACTCCTTTTCTTCCACGACGAGCACCTTCATGGTCACCTGCTCCTGGGTGGCCGAAAAATTCTGCTGAAACTGGAAGGGCAGCTCGTAGGTACCCAGCTTCTGGGCGCTGAAAACAAAAATGGTGCTACCCTTTCGGTATTCTCTGGATTGGAAAATCACAGCCTCAGAGCTCTCCTTATCTTTGTAGCCGAGGAAAAGCCATCCCTCCCTGTCAAAGCTGATCTCTATGTCGTCTCCGGCCCGCGCGTAGAAGATCTGGTGCTCGATCTCAACGGAGTTTTCTTTAGAAGAAGATCCCACGGGATTCTTTTCCCCTTTGGCCGCTATCCGCGGGGCAGGAATCGATTCCTCTCGAGTCGGGTTTGCTGCTTTCGGATTCTCACTTATCGACTTCTCGCTCACCGAGTTCGTGTGTACCGCATCCTCTCGTATCGCTTTGACGGGTCTCTTCTCTACAGATTGTTCTGCAGATTGCGCTGGATCCTGTGTCTCTGATTTCGCTTTGACCTCTTGGCGGTCTACTTTTGGATCATCCTCGGCAGCTTGATAGTGTGCCGTGATTTCGATTTCGTCATACGAAAAATCCGGATCCGGTGCCTGGGCCTCTCGCTCCGGAACATCCGGTGATTGAATGATCACAGCATCCTCTAAAGGGCTCCTGTTGGCACCTTCCGGTTGAACAAGGGTGTAAACCTGGAAAGCGTCCAGAATGTGTGGCAGGAGGAGTGGCCTTTTAGGGGTTTCGATCTTTTCAGGCGCCAAATACTCGATTATCGTACCTTCAGGTCGAAGCTCTCTCTCCCGAAGCTCTCTTTCCATGGATTCGGTCGAATCAGCGGCAATTGGAGCAGGATTTGGCTGCAGACCTTGATGAACGCTTTGGCAGGAGATAAAGCTAAGCATTATGAGCGTAGGTATCAGCACGGATTGGTATCGCTTGTGATTGATCATCGTTCCCCTCCCAAAAGAACGACACTCGTTGCGAGCGTCGTTAACTATGGCTTCAAAATAGCCTCCACTTTTTGGTCATTCCTCTTAGATATAATATCGGTCAAAATGTCCGAAATTGGATACCAATAGGACGATATCATCTTTTCGTCCCACTTCTGCCTTTTTTCCCTGTATAGGTAGTATTGGGACGTGGTGTACTCCGCTTCCCCCTCCGACAGCATGAAGTCAGCCGAAGTCAAAACCGACTTGCTTGCGCTATTTTTCTCTACATCATGTGATGATTTTTGAAAGGCAAATATTGCTGCAACAACAGCAAATGCGAGAAGCATCAGAATACCGGCAGCTATCAAAAGAATTCTTGGCTTCTCAGGCTTGAACACCCGCTTCGACAGGGACATTGTCTCCCCCAAGAGCTCGTAGTTTCGTGGCTATAAGCTTGGAGACACCAGACTCCTCCATGGTTACTCCCAGGAGGGTTTCCGCACCGACGATGGTGCGCTTGTTGTGCGTCACGATAAGAAACTGGGTTTCCGTTGCAAACTCCCGCAAAAGACTCACGAATCGACCGACATTCTCCTCGTCCAGTGCTGCGTCAATCTCGTCCAGTATGCAGAACGGCGAGGGCCTAGCCAGGTATGTCGCAAAGAGAAGGGCCACGGCTGTAAGCGATCTTTCGCCGCCCGACAGGAGGGCGATGTTTTCGAGTTTCTTGCCGGGAGGCTGCGCGTAAATCTCTATTCCAGACTCCAAAACATCATCTGCATCGACCAATCTCAATTCGGCTCTGCCACCACCAAAAAGCCGTCTCACCATCAAGTGGAAATTCTTGGTGATTCTATTGTAAGTATCCATGAAGAGCTCAGTCGATTCTCTTTTAATCTCAGAGGTGATCTGCATGAGGTCTTCCTTGGCCTTTTGTAGATCCCCCAGTTGGCTGGATAGAAAATCGTACCTCTCCTTGACCTCGAGAAATTCCTCCGGAGCCATTAGGTTGACGTGGCCAAGGTTTTTCAAATCTTCTCTGTGCATAGCAAGTTGGCTTCGAAGCTGTCTCACAGGCGTATCGATCTTATGCACTTCTGATTCGAAATCCCCCAGATCTCTCGAATGCCTCTCGATGAAGTTTTGATACAGATTCTTGATCTCCGTTTTGATCTCTGCAAGATCTATGTGCAGGGTTTCGATCCGCCTCTGATTGTTCTTGGTGATTTCGGTTTTCTCTTTGAGCTTGCTTTCCTGGAGTTCGAGATCGTTGTTTTTCTTAGCGATGCTCTTTTCGAGCTTGCTGAGTCTGGACTTGAGCTCCTTTTCGACCTCGAGCATTTTTGCTCTCTCTTCCTCTATGGCTTCTATCCTGAGGCTTAGAACATGGACGCTACTTCGAGTCTCGATGACCTCTCGCGAGTTTTTTTTGAGAAACTCTTCCTGTTCGTTGATAGATGCCTCCAGCCTAACAGCCTCGTCTTCGATGGCAGCTCTCTGAGTCTCAGCCCTGGCGCGATTAACGCGAAGGTCTTCCAGGGTCTTACGGTACTCGTTGATACGCTCCACGATTTCGACGTTTTCATCTCGTTTAGATGAAATCTCTTCCCGAAGATCCAGAATGGACCGGTGCTTCGCTCCTATGCTCTCATCGATTTCTCTCTTTCGTGTGATAATGCCCTTTGGAGCCAGAAAATCATCGATAAAAGTCGGTGTCGATTTTCTGTAGTCCCCGAAAAGCGACTCGACCTGGCGTACTTTTTGCAGACACTCCTCCAGAACGTCATGGATCGAGTCCCAAAAACGATCGAGGTTTGCCGGTTTGTCGCTCAGGTTTCCGGCGTCTTTTAGCAGAGCCGTCCGGCCTTCGAGTTGAATCTGCAGTGAGTCGAGAATCCGCTCTATCTGTTCTGCGAGATTTTTGTGTTCGTGGTAGGAATATCCGATCTCCTTGAGTCTCTGATCGAGCTGAGTGACGATATCATCGGTGATCTTGCGCAAGTCCACACGGAGCTTTTCTATGGAATCCTCGAGTGCCCGCATTGTCTCCTCGTGATTCGATATGAGCTTCTCGTTTTCCGCCACCTTGTCTGCAAAGTGATCGATATCCCTCTGAAAACCTCTGATATTTGCTTCGATCTCCGTTGCTTCCTGCTGGGTCCTCTGAAGCAGTGCGTGCTTATCGCCCAACTCCTCTCGGAGGGCATAGAGCTTTTCCTTGGCTCCCTTTTCCCTGAGCTCATCTTCGCGGATTTTCTTTTCGAGCTCCTCTATCCGCTCCTGAAGCATTTTTATCTGCCCGGCTCTGTTGACTCTTTCGATATCGATGCCGTAAAGCTTTTTTTGCACTTCGACCAACTCGCTCTCCATCGAGTTGACCTTATCGATGCTGCTCTCCATTGAGTAGTTCAAGCCCTCGATATCTGCCTGTACTTTCTGTTGTTCCGCCTCAATTGATCCGAGATCGTCTTCTTTACCCGCTTTTCTTTCGTTCAACTCTCGCAGATGAATGAGCTCGATCTGCAGCTCGTCCTCGAATATGAGGGCTTTGAGCTTGCGATAAACCTCAGTTTTTTCGGATTGTGCCTCGAGAGAATCGTAACTTCGCTTAACCTCTGCCAGAATTCCCCGTACCTGGCGTATATTCTCTTCTGTCCGCTGGAGCTTCCGCTCAGCTTCCAATCGCTTGGTTTTGTATTTTGTAATGCCGGCGGCTTCCTCGAAGACATAGCGTCTCTCTTCCGGCTTAGTGGACAGAATCTGGTCTATTTCTCCCTGTTCCATCACCGAATAGGCAGATTTTCCGATCCCGGTATCGTAGAAAAGCTCTCTCATGTCCTTAAGGCGAACCGGATTGTGATTGATGAAGTACTCGCTCTCTCCAGAGCGATATAGCCTCCTCTTGATCGAAATCTCAGGCAGGTCGAGGGGCAATATTCCGTTGTCGTTTTGTAGAACCAGGGTGACTTCGGCTACATTGAGCTGCCTCCTGTTCTCGGTGCCGCCGAAAATCACATCTTCCATGCGAGAGGCTCGCAAAGCTTTTGTCGATTGCTCGCCCACAACCCACTTCACGGCATCGACGATATTGCTCTTGCCGCAGCCGTTGGGGCCAAGTATCACTGAGATACCTTTTTGAAACTGGATTTTGGTTCTATCAGGAAATGATTTGAAGCCGAAGAGCTCTATACTCTTGAGAAACACACCCTCTCCCAGTTTATAATACGATTGTGGTAATTTACCATCCTCAATATCACCAAGTCAAGCGGGAGTACAGCTCTGACAGCCTCATCTGCGGCGTAGACGAGGCCGGTAGGGGTCCATTAGCCGGTCCAGTCGTAGCGGCAGCTGTTGTTCTAACGGATAGCGCTCTCGATGGCTTAGAATCCGGAACAATTAACGATTCCAAGCAGATGAGTCCGGGAAAACGCCGTGTCGCCGCTCGGATCATTAGAGATTGCTGCATAGATAGCGCAATCGGATGGTGCTGGCCTGAGGAGATCGATAGGCTCAACATACACCGAGCGACGCTTCTCGCTATGAAACGCGCACTCGCCATGCTTACCTGCCGCCCGAATATAGTCTTTGTCGATGGGCTTTTCGTGCCGAATGTGAGGCTGTGCTGTATTCCGATAGTGCGGGGCGATGAGAAGGTGCCGCAGATTCAGGCTGCTTCGATCCTAGCAAAAACGATCCGTGATCTTTGGATGCAGAGATATGGTCGCATAGAGACGGAGTTTGGCTTTGAGCGACACAAAGGCTACGCAACCCGAGAACACAGAATCCTGCTCGGCAGAATGTCTCCTTCGCCCATACACAGGCGGAGTTTCAATCTATCTTTTCAGATGGAAGAGCAATCTGGAGACCCCTAGAAGGGCTTAACGGCTCTTTATGAAATTAATCGCTTTGTCAAATCCCTCGAGGAAGGATTCTAGATCCTCCTGGAAAACAATCAGAGAATGACGCTCGAATCCATTCTCGGTTTGTTTTTTGCTCTCTACAATATTGAGAAATAAATCGCCGTGTCTATTCTCTTTGACGTTGAAAAAATAAGTTCTTTTACCGGAGATTGCGCGCGAAGAAAAAACCTCACCCCGTACACCCATATTCACCTTCCTGCTGAAGATCCCTTTGAATATAGTCCAATTTCAGCTCCCCTTCAAGATCCGCGTTACTGCACTGAGTGTATCGCCAGAGCTCTCTGCAGCTTTGAAAATCTGGATGGAGTGTACTGCCAATTATGGGAAGCGAACCACTCCCTGAGCGCGGCTTGATCCTCGGATATTCGTTTTGGAGTAGTTTCGAGCTCTAGCTCGTAGAATATCTTGCCCAAAATCTCGGTTCGGTCCAGTTCGATGCGCATGTTCTGAACGGCTACGGTTTTGCGAAGGTTTTTGAAGGAGAACAAAGGCACCAGATGCAAATCGCCGAAGAGGCCTCTCAGATGCCTGCATGGCGCTACCTCACTCTGTTCGAGGCTAAAGCCCCGGAGCAACTTCTCGGCATCATCCGATGAAAGTGGGCTTTCGATCTCGATTCGCGCGTACGCCTCTTCGGTCCTGTTTTGGCTCGGGCCCTTTGCGGTTAGCAGATAGCGATCGCTCTCACGCCTGATCCGAAGAGCCCATCGACTGCTTCCGAGTATCCTGTCCTCTGTGTCGAAAAAGGTGTTCTCCTGGTAAACCTCACTCTGCACCTTTGGACAGGCGGCAATAATCTCGTCGTAGAGGCGAGCGTTCAACTCGAGCTTGAACTCGATCTCTCGGTTCATTTCGTTACGACGACCTTGTAGAATCGTTTCTTGCCGGCCCTTAAGACGACTATGCCATCTTGGACCCAATCCTGGTTAACGAGCAGATCCTGATCCTTTATGTTCTGACTATTGATATAGGCGCCTCCCTGGCTTATAAGGCGTCTCGCTTCGCTTTTCGATGAGCACAGGCCCGATGAGGAGAACAGATCGATGACGTTGATTCCGGCGGCGATCTGCTCTTGCGGAATCTCGACCGTGGGCATTGCGGAGAGATCCGAAGCAGCCTCGCCGCTGAATGCTGATCGAGAGGTCTGCTGTGCCTCCTCGGCCGCGGCCTCTCCATGCACGATCGTCGTGAGCTCTTTAGCCAGGACCTCTTTGGCTCTGTTGATCTCCTGGTTCTTCAACTGGGCGAGCTCGCGTATCTCCTCCATGGGGAGAAAGGTGAACAGACATAGAAATTTTTCAACATCCGCATCAGGCACGTTGACCCAATACTGATAAAACTCATAGGGGCTGACAAGCTCCGGGTCTAGAAAGACAGCGCCTGATTCGGTTTTGCCCATTTTCTTTCCATCAGCTCTGGAGACAAGCGGGCTGGTAAGGGCAAATACCTCCACGCCTTCAATGCGCCTGACCAGCTCGATACCGGCAACAATGTTACCCCACTGATCATCTCCGCCCATCTGAAGAGTGCATCCCTGCTCGCGGTAGAGGGTCAGATAGTCAAATGATTGCAGCAGCTGGTAGTTGAACTCGATAAAGGAGAGCCCCTTTTCGAGCCTCTGCTTGTAGGCTTCGAAACCGAGCATGCGATTTACTGAGAAATGCTTGCCAATATCTCGAAGGAATTCGATATAGTTGAGCTCGGCGAGCCATTTAGCGTTGTCGATCATGAGGGCCTTTCCCTCGGAGAAATCCAAAAAGCGAGCAATCTGCTTTCGGAAACTCTGAGCGTTTGCTTTGATATCATCCACCGTAAGCATCTTTCTCATTTCCGATTTGCCCGATGGATCGCCTATCCTGGCCGTGCCGCCTCCTACCAGCGCGATAGGTCTGTGACCTGCTCTCTGCAGATGAGCCATAGCCATAAGCTGAAGAAGATGACCGACGTGCAGACTTGTTCCAGTGGGATCGAACCCTATATAGAAGGTCACCGGCCCTGCTCGAAAAGCTTCCCGCAGTCCTTCCTCATTGGAGCACTGCTGTACGAATCCCCGCTCCGACAGAACCTCGTAAACGTTTCTCATTCACCTACCCTCTTGTATGCCTTGATCTCATCAGAAATTTTTTGCGCCAGACCTTCGACTTTGACCCTGATCTGTTCCATCGAATCCCGGTATCTCAGTGTGACAGTTCCGTCTTCCATTGTGTCATAGTCGATGGTAATGCAAAAAGGCGTGCCGATTTCATCCTGCCTTCTGTAACGCCTGCCGATCGCACCGCCCTGATCGTAGAAAATGCTGAAATCCTCCTTCAGGCTTTCGGCGATCTCTCTGGCTCTTTCGGCCAATCCGTCCTTTTTAACGAGCGGGAAGACGCCCACACTAATGGGCGCAAGCCGCGGCTGCAGGTGCAGGACTACCCTGGTTTCTCCTTCCACCTCTTCCTCGTCGTAGGCGTCACTGAGAACCATCAGCAAACTGCGGGTCAGACCGGCAGAAGTTTCGATAATATAGGGAAGGTAGCGCTCTTTGGTCAAATCGTCGAGATAACTCATGTCCTTGTTCGAAAACTCTGCATGACGCTTTAGATCATAGTCGGTTCGATTGTGAATCCCCTCGAGCTCCTGCCAGCCGAATGGAAATTCGTACTGAATATCAAAAGCCTCCTTCGCATAGTGGGCCAGCTCGTCGGGTCCGTGCTCCGCAAATCTCAGCTTGCTTTTTCTTATGCCCAGCTTGTAGTAGTACTGGATGCGCTCGTTTTTCCAATAGTCGAACCACTTCTTGTCTTCCGATGGGTGCACGAAGTACTGCATCTCCATCTGCTCGAATTCACACGTTCTGAAGATGAAGTTCTTTGTTGTGATCTCGTTCCGAAACGCCTTTCCCACCTGAGCAATCCCGAACGGTATCCTCTGGCGCGTGCTTTGGAGTATATTGCGAAAATTTACATAGATGCCCTGAGCGGTCTCCGGCCTTAGAAAGACGACGCTTCCATCGTTTTCTACAGGGCCGATATGTGTCCTGAACATAAGATTGAAATTGCGGGGTTCTGTCAGCTCGCCCTCGCACTCAGGGCATTTTTTTGCTTTGAGGTTCTCCTCCGGAATCTGGTCTGCTCGAAATCGAAGCTTGCAGTTCTTGCAATCCACCAGGGGATCGGTAAAGTTCTCCACATGTCCGGACGCTTCCCACACCCGGGGATGCATCATGATTGCTGCATCCAAGCCTACTATGTTTTCATGGAGCTGGGTCATCTCCCTGAGCCAGAAACTCTGAATCCTGTTCTTGAGAGCAGAGCCGAGTGGACCATAATCCCAGGCCGAGGCCAGTCCGCCATAGATTTCGCTCGACTGGAATATGAAACCCCTTCTTTTACAGAGGGAAACCAACTTGTCCATCGTTACTGAATCACTCATCAATTCTCCTTGCAGCTACATAGTTTCTGGTGAATAACTCACCAGAAACTTTATAAGTTCTTGGTGAGATTTCTCAACTACCCATTATGTAAAGAGTTAACAAATGGCACAAGTGCAACCATTTGGTGCAGCTCGAATTATTCACCAAGAACTACTTAAGCGATTCGAGGGCCCGCTCTACTCTCTTTTTCGTTTTCTCGATTCCCAGAAGCCTTATGGATTCGAAGAGAGGCGGCGAAACCCTGGTCCCTGTCAGGGCCACGCGCAGCGGCATGAGCAGATCTCCCAGCTTGACGCCCAATTCCTCGGCCAGGTTTCGGAAGCGCTTCTCGTTCTCTTCATCCGACTGATCCTCAAAATCATCGATCAGCGCCTCGATCCTCTCGAGCACTTTCTGAGTTTTATCCCGATCCAGCTTCTTGGGAATCAGGGTATTCGGATCATATGATTCGACTGCGCGAAAGAGATACCGAAGAAGATTCGGAGCTTCGGAAAGGACTCGCAGCCGCTCCTTGACGATTGGAACAGCCCTCTCCAACAAAGCCCGTTCGCTCTCACCAGGTGGATCTTCGACGAGCCCTTCTTCTATGAGATAGGGCAACAGAAGCTCAGTGAGCTCTGCGTCGGATTTATTTCGAATGTAGATACCATTGAACCAATCGAGCTTCTTGTAGTCGAATACCGCAGGCGCCTTGTTGAGTTTATCGAGGGTGAAAAGGGACTCCAGTTCCTCCAGTGTGAAAAACTCTCGACTTTCGTCGTATGACCATCCGAGAAGAGAGACATAGTTGATCATCGCTTCGGGCAGATAACCCTCCTTGCGAAAATCTTTAATCCGTGTGGAGCCATGCCTCTTCGAAAGCTTCTGCCCATCGCTTCCCAATATCAAAGGGAGGTGACAATACTCCGGCGTCGTCCATCCAAAAGCCTCGTAGAGAATGACATGAACGGGAACTGTAGGAATCCACTCCTGAGCTCGCAGAACGTGTGTGATCCCCATTAAGTGGTCGTCTATTACATTGGCCAGATGATACGTGGGAAAGCCATCAGACTTCAGTAAAACCGGATCGGGATTGATATCACGGTTAAGTCTCGAGATTTCGCCGAGAAGCTGATCTTTGAATTTGGTGCTCCCCGAAAGCGGGATCTTCAAACGTATGACATAGGGCGCTCCCTCGATATCGCGCTTTTCACGTTCCCGAGGCGGTAGATCTCGACACCTTCTATCGTATCCCTGAGCCTGGCCCGCCTTTTTCTGCTGCTCTCTCAACTCCTGCAGCCTCTCCGAAGAGCAATAGCACCGGTAAGCATGACCTGCTTCGACGAGCTCCTCTACGTGCTTTTTATAGAGCTCCTTTCGCTCAGACTGGATGTAGGGGGCAAAGGGTCCCCCGGAATCCGGCCCTTCGTCCCAATGGAAGCCAAGCCATGCGAAAGAATCATAGATGTCCTGAAGAGCCTCATCGGTGGATCGCTCCCTATCCGTATCCTCGATTCGGAGGACAAAGGTGCCTCCCTGTGCGCGGGCAAAGAGGTAGTTAAAGAGTGCTGTTCTGACTCCTCCGACGTGTTGATAACCGGTAGGCGAGGGAGCATACCGCACACGTACACTCATAGCGTGTCCCTTGATTTCATAAACTTTGCAAGATTATATAGAGCCCCTTACACGGGGTCAACGCCTAGGGAGGGCCAGCCTAGGGAGAACCAAGCTTATTTAAAGGCCAGTAGCGGAAAATGACCTTGGCTACGATATTGTCCTGCCTAATCGGACCCCATGAGCGAGAATCGCTGGATGAGCTTCGGTTATCTCCCAAAACGAAGTATTCAGCCTCACTCAACTCGAGCTCATCAGTGGTTCCCGAAAAGGGAAGCGCCTCGGGCCAGTTTTCTGCAATGGCATCTACCTTGACCTCGTATTCAAATGGGACAAGCTCCGATTCCCGGTAGAATTTAGTCTGGTTAGCGGGTTTGATGTAGGCTACGTGTTGTTTCACGACTATGGTATCGCCGGGTATTCCAATAATGCGTTTGACGAGATAGACCCCGCCTTCACGGCTCATTCTCTCTTTGAAAAAAGGCCAACGCTGAAGAGTAAAAAACCGGGCAAAGGAATTAAGCACCCTTTGAACAACTGTCTCCTGCATCAGGTAAGGCGGCTCGATAAGCACTATATCGCCCCTCTTCGGAATGCCGGTCTCCAGAATTCGTTGCCGAAAAAATGGAAGCAGGACCGCATACGCAACCGGAGAAGCAAAGATTCTTTCGTGAGAAAGGATCGTCGGCGCCATCGAATCTGTTGCGACTCTCTCCGACACAAGGAGAACTTCTGTAACGATGACATAGAGCACAAGTAGAATGATGACAAGTCGGATAACTGTAATCAGCGGGCTTCTTGTGTGCTTTTTGTCCTGCTTAAAGCTATAGCTCTCATAGCCCCGGAGCATTTTTAGCGGATCCCACCAAGCCTTCCCAACGGCCAGAATCGAACGGCGAACTTCCCGAGGACCTTTTCCATTTTTACAGCATGAAAATAGCGAGCGTCCCGGGAGTTATCACGATTGTCTCCCATCGGGAATATACTCCGCTCACCGATGTACCATCCCAACTCACGCCTTTTCCAATCAGATCCGTATCGCTTGTCGAAGGGACTCATTTCATAGCGAGTTTTGTTCCATATCTTATCGTAAAAGTACTTGTCCCTATAGCGCGTGGCGCCAAGCTGTCTGCTGGCCTCATTCGTGTCCACTCTCGCCAGGATTCCGCCGTACTCCTGGGCGTCTCCTACAGCAAGTTGCTCCAGGTCATCGTACTTGCTCGTATCGAAGATGCGGCTCGTGGGATACCGAAGGTTGTAGCGCTCCCTAATAGATGCCTCATCGATCCAATCTGTCTCACCGGGCAGCCGAAACTCCATCTCACCCCGCCGCACACGCAAGCGATCACCAGGAACTCCGATTACGCGCTTTATCAAGAAATGCACCGCGACATTTCCAGATTCGTCTCGATCGATATCGATAAGAGTGAAGCTAAGCATATAGAGAACACGATGAAGGATATCGAAGGCCGGGCCCTTGGAAAGATAAGTAGGATTTTCGAATATCACCACCTGACCTCTCTTTGGCTTCGCGAACCCCTCGATCTTGTATTGTCCAGGTATCAGCTCCGGGCCAAAGATCATCTTGTTCACGAAAATCCTATCGCCAATTTCGAGGGTCTTTTCCATTGAACCAGAGGGAATCTGGTAGGCCTGAAAGAGGTACTGGTTGATCAGAAGAACGATGAAAACTGCAGAAAGGATAACCTCCACCCAATCAAGAATCGGATTCTTGCGCTTCTGTTTTTCCTTTTTTAACAGCTTGCGCCTCTTCCGCCAGGTCAGGAAGGCTTCGGCAGTGCTCTGTATCTGCATTAACCAGGTTTTTTGCCGCATAGAGATTCGCCGTGATAAAGGCTGCTGGCAGTAAAGTAGCACGATCTTCCAATCGTTGACAAGGCATTAGGGCGACCCTATAATCGGGGCCATGTTTTCCCGAAAAGAACAGGAACCCTTACCAGACTTTTCCGATGTCACTGTGAAGCTGAAGCCATTTCTGAGCCTTCAACCGGGAGTGTACCTCACAATCCTCTACAGCTTTGTGATCCTGTTCATTATATTTATGGTTTTATTCTATCCCGGGCTAAAGGCGTATGGGACTTACATCAATTTTCACTCAGTGCCCGATCGCGCGGCGGTGTGGGTGGACGGTAAGTATAAGGGATCGACACCCTGTGTCGCCTTTTTGGAAAAAGGCACCCATCAGATAGAGATCAGAAAAAGCTACTTTCAGACTGTCTCAGTAGAGAAAACCGTGAAGGGACGACTCGTAGGAACCCTTTTCGCTCCGCTTCGCGGCGTATTAAGAACCTCAGTCGAGATAAAAGATCTGGATGGCTATCTGAATTGGATATTCAAAGAATGGGCTGAGTGGGGCATGCTGAGCAGGTTCGCTGCCAACTATCCGCTGCAGCCGCTTCTCTCCGAAGCTTCTATGGTGACCTGGACCTCGCTTCCAGAGCAACGAAGAGCAGTCCAGGATCGCATCGCTTCGCTTCTTGTTGGAGCTGCTGACTACGTCGACTCTCCCGAAGAATTGAGGGAGATCATAACCGCGCTCTTTTACTCCGAATCAGCCGGGGGTATTTTCGATGCCTCCTGTCTCAAGCGAATAGGCAGAAGATTGAAATCCTTCTTCGCCTCTCATCCCACTTATCCCTACTGGATCCTACTGTCACTGCCATCGCGCCGTTCTCTCGAATCGTCCGATAGCAAGGCACTTACGGCAGAGCAGTTGGCAGCTACAGATTCGTTTCAGCGCTTTCACTCCCAATACCTCCGGTACCTCGACTCGTTCTCCTCACAAAAGAAAACCCCTCGACCCGGAGATAGAATGCTGCTCGGAAGCATCTCTTTGAGAGAGGTTCCTGCTGGCTTAACTGTATTGGGTAAGGATCCCCAACAAATCGTCGATCGTGTCGATCTAAGCCTTCCCTATCCCGCGAATCTCGACTCGTTCTACATGGCCGAAACCGAGCTCACAAACGAGCAGTACAGGGAATTTCTCCTCGAAAATCCCGAGTGGAGAAAATCCAATCTCGAAGCTCTGATACGACGCGGGGACGTTACCGAGCAGTATCTGGAGGATTGGGAGGCAGAGAGCTTTCCGAAAGGAGCTTCCCGCCTGCCCGTGACCGGCGTTTCGTTTAACGCCGCCAAGGCGTACTGCAACTGGCTGACAGGCAAACTGCCGGCAAGTCTTACAGGATACGAGGTCCGCCTTCCCTACGATGCGGAGTGGGAATGGGCTGCCCACTCCGGAAAGAGAGTGGATGCCGCCAAAGTGGTTTTCGGCCGTAAAGATGGGCCGGAAGAAGCCGATCTGGCCCAGCCCGATGCCCTGGGATTGAGAAATATGAATGGCAACGTCTGGGAATGGTGCGAAGATTGGTACCGGCCGGCGATGAACCTCCTTACAAAAGGACTACCTATGCGCATCACGCGATCTTCCAGCGGGCGGCACATGGGCGCAGAGAGGATCGTGAGGGGCGGAAGCTGGGCGAATGCCGAAGAGGATATCAGCATCTATACGAGAGGTTCCCAGTCCCCCGACTGGTGCACCCCGTACATGGGATTTCGGGTCGTCGTGGCTAAGAAATAGGAAAGCGGTACAAAGCCGGTATTCTGCTGATCGAATATGGCAAAAAAAACAGCGGGACAGAAAGCTCTCGCCATCAATCGAAAGGCCCGCCACCTCTACACAACCGTCGACTCTCTGGAGACCGGGATCGAGCTCGCTGGCACAGAAGTCAAGTCCATGAAAGGCTCCCGATTTTCTTACAGCGATTCCTACGCTGCCATCGAGAACGGTGAGCTGTGGATCATCGGGCTGCATATTTCGCCCTACGATTTCGGCAACATCAGCAACCACGAGCCTCTCAGAAAGCGAAAGCTTCTCGTACATCGGCAGGAGATCAAACGACTCAAGAGACAGGTGGAGGAGAAGGGATTGACTCTCATCCCCCTGCGGTTTTATCTTAAAAGAGGACTCGTCAAGCTGGAGCTCGGCATATGCAGAGGAAAGAAGCTCTACGATCGGCGAGAAGCCATAAAAAAAAGGGATCAAAGCCGAGAAGAAGAGAGAGAGTTCAGACACCGATTCTGATTCCGAAAATAAAAGTAGGGGGTGCAAAGGTTTCGACTGAGGTTTGACGGGCTAACGGTTGCAGGTGGAGAGCCAACTCCTAAAACGGGCAACCTCTTTATAAGTGCCAACGATAATCAGTTAGCACTGGCTGCGTAATCAGCAGTCACGGGCACCCGGAACGCGATCCCGAGGATCCGGTGTTGCCTGTAACCAACCGGGATGTACCTAACTTCAGTGGCTATATGGGGTTAGGGACAACTCTTATAGCCTTTGGTGCAGTCGGGTTAGCCGTCTTTCCAGATTTGCACCGAAATTAAAAGGCGGATATACCTGTAGAAACCTTTAGCGTGCGCTTCAGGACGCGGGTTCGATTCCCGCCACCTCCAAAAAATCTCCAGCTGGTTTTATGCCAGATGGAGATTTTTTTATGTAAGTGGGAATCGAAGGGTCGAGGCGCCGACCGAATAGGGAGGAAAAGCATCCATGGAT
>CAZLRN010000010.1:0-27868 GCA_964561715.1 uncultured Spirochaetales bacterium | reverse complement strand
ATCTGAGTCGGAATTGCTACAAGCTTGCTCTGCAAGCAGCTTGCTCTGCAAGCAGTTGGCATGCATGTAAAAAATGGGCCAAATTGTTTGGGTTGTGGGCGCAGCCAACGATATCTCATCAAGGAGCTAGCAATGGAGAAAACGAACACGTCGGATATGATCTCTTCAGGGACGTATGAAGTCCCTTCAGAGGTAGAAACGATGCCCACGATGAATCTTGGATGTGTAACGGTATCCAAGCTACTGGTGGGAGGAAATCCCTTTAGCGGATTTTCTCACCACTCAGACGAACGGGATATGGAGATGCGGCGCTATTTCACGACGGAACGAATTCATCATACCCTTTTTGAATGCGAAAGAGAGGGCATCACGGCATTCGTCGGACGCGCAGACAATCACATTACCAGGGTTCTCCTTGAGTACTACGACAAGGGGGGAACGATACAGTGGATCGCCCAGACAGCAATGGAGAGATGGAGCATCGAAGACAACGTCAAGATGGCCGGATACTTCGGCGCCAAGGCTTGCTACCTGCACGGCGGGAATTTCGACAAACTCTGGGACGAGGGAAAACAGGAGACGATACGGAGAACTCTTACCTTTATCAAGGATCAGGGATTGCCTGCCGGGCTTGCATCCCACAATCCCGAGCGAATCCTCATCGCCGATCAAGAGGAGTATGGTGCCGATTTCTATATGGTTAGCCTCTACGACATAGCCGGAAGAAGAGGCCAGATAGTCGAAGCCAAGGACGAGCGGTTCCGCGAGACGGATCGCAAAAAGGCTCTCTCCATCATTCCCAGATTGAGCAAGCCCACTATCGCCTATAAGGTTCTGGCGGCCGGGCGGCGAGATCCGGAAAAAAGTTTCCAGGAGGTCTTCGGAATCATAAAATCCTCTGACGGGATTCTGGTGGGCGTGTATCCTAAAGCTGCGTCCGATATGGTCAGAGTGAACGCCGAATTGGCCAGGCGTTTGCTTCGGGGCTAATCTAAAAGGAAAATCGTTGCCAACTGAGAATACTCCTAAAAAGCTCCAACCGATTGTCTTTATTTTGATGTTGCCCCTGCTGACGGTGCTCGCCAGCCAATCCATGTTCGGTGTGGCACTGCCGGCGATCAGAGATACCTTTCAAATCGAGGCGGATACCGTGTCATGGACGGTTATTGCCTTTACCTTATCTTTCATGATGTTCATGCCTCTCTACGGGCGTCTCGGAGATGGCCTGGGAAAGCGGCGGGTGCTTTTAATCGGAATCACGGTGTTTCTCGGCGGCACACTGATGACTCTCCTTGCGCCAACCCTGCCGCTCCTCTTAGTGGGACGCCTCATACAGGGAGCCGGCGCCGCGGCGATGAGCCCGCTCTGCATGGCAATCATCTCAGACGCCACTCCAGCCAAGGAAAAGGGCAGGGCCCTGGGTACCTGGAACTCCATCGGACCGATCGCCTTTATGGTCGGCCCCTTTACGGCCGGATTGATCATCGATCAGCTGGGCTGGAAGACCATTTTTGTGCCGGGTCTCGCTATTGCCGCGTTCTCGTTTCTGGCAGTTACGAAGGGAATTCGCCGCGAAGAGACACCTGTCGATACGGCCGGATTTTTGAAAGCCTTTGATTGGATCGGAACTCTGCTCCTCCTCGGCGGAACGACTCTTTTCGTGCTTTTCCTATCCTCGAGAGCGATTACCGGTGTTTCTCCGCTGACGGACCTTCGCCTTCTGGGCCCCTGCCTTCTCTTTTTTATCCTCTTCGCTATTCAGGAAAGGCGACATCCCCATCCCCTTGTCTCCTTTGCTCTCTTTCGTCAAGGAGATTTTGCGCTTGCCTCGGTTAGCGCGGCCGTCAGGATGTTCGTCATGTCCGCCACGAGCTTTCTGGTGCCGCTGTACCTCTCCGATATCAAGGGCGTAAGCGCTACGGTAATCGGAACCATCTTTGCGGGCCAATCCGCCTCCATCATGCTGACTCTTCGCCTCGGCGGGAGACTGGGCGATCTCTGGACAAGTCGATGGCCCGTTGTAATCAGCACTGCGACCCAGGTTTTTGCAATGGGCTTTCTTGCTCTCCTGCCAGAATCCAGTCCCATAGGGTGGTTCGTGACTGGGCTGACAATCCACGGAGTCGGAGCCGGCCTCTCCCTGGCCGCCCTGCACAGATCGGCCCTGCATGATGTTTCGTCCCAAAGCGCAGGCATTGCCGCCGGCCTCTACGGCATGACGCGATACAGCGGAAGCCTGGTGGGAACAGCTTTGGCAGGAATACTATTGAGATGGGGCCTGATCCGCGACCCGCTTAGCATCGCAGCGTATCAGCTCGTATTCTGGGTTCTCGCCGCCGCGTGCGTGGGAGGTGTTGCTCTGGGATGGAGATTGCGGAGATAGGATAGGCAACGGCTCAAGCCTCGCTCGAGCCTGCTAAAATCCTTCCGGCGGCTTGTTGGGTTCGATAGGTTTTTCCAGAGGTTTGGCATTCGGACCGTAGTAGCGCACGAAGGACAACCGGCCAAAGAGGGGGATATAGAAGAATTGACCCTTTCTGGCTTTCAACAGAGCGATAATCGAATAAACCACATACAGAATGTTCAAGATTACCATGAAGCCGAGGAAGGCAAAGAATCGAGGGGGAAAGTAGAAGCTGCCAAAACGAAAACCCGTAAAAATGATGTTTATCAGCCAGATAACCGCGATAAGATTAGCAGCCGTTACCGGCAGCTGGCTTATCAAGGACTGGTGGGAGTGGAATGCAACAAAACGTGATTTTTTGCGGTGAATCATGAAATAGATGAAGGCGGCAATCAAGTTAAGAACCGGAAGCGGAAGCCCGATAGCCCAGGCGGCGAACATCATGAAGTAAGCCCCCATAGCATCTTCCTTTTCCCTGCTGGTGAGTTCGTCGGGCTGTGGAAGTCGCATCTCTTCAGAGCTCATAGCTGTATTGAATCGAGAGGACCCCTATGGAGATATCCTCCATTTGGAGATATCCTCCATTTGCAGTATCCTCCAATGGGAACGCGCTCACAACGGAGCGCGTTCCCAAGGGAGCCATCTCGCTACCTCCGTCTATTTTATTAAGATCTATTCCTTGCCGTTGAAGGGAGGATACTCGTCCGAGAAGTATCCCAGGTACAGATTGATCCTGGTCTGCCATCTTAAGGTGCCGATCTGGTAGGCGTGCCAGTTAGCGGGATAGTTGCCGGTGAACAGAACAACCCACCACGCCAGAAACATCAGAATCGATCCCCAGATCATGCGGAAGAAGAGACAGAATCCGTGGGGGATCATAACATAGATAAAACCGAAGAGAACGCGAACCAGGACCAATCCCTGGCTTACCTTTTCCGGCCTCTGGACATCGAGAGAAACCTTGTCGCTGGTTCCACCCAATCCTATGGCCGGGTAACCATCGACCAAATTGTACATGGTCGCCGTGAGCCTCAGGCTCCAGTTCATCAGCTTAACCTGATAGTTGAAGATGCCCTCAGGGAATTTCCCGGTGAAGAGCACAGCCCAGAAGGTTATGAACGCGAGAATCGCCGACCAGATGCTGCAGAAGAACAGAAGGAAGCCATGGGGAATCACGATGTAGATAAAACCGAAAATGGTTCGCAACAGCAGTTCCCCCCTCGAATAGCTCTCCTGATGAGTGATACTGAGTTTCATACTACCCTCCATTTAAAGGTAAATTGATAACTTAAGTATAGCCTACTGGGTCGGACAACGCAATATATTCTGGCAAATCACAAGCTAGCCTCATATCGTTGGCTACGCCCACAACCCAATCGATTTGGCCCATTTCTTACGTGCAGCCAACGATAAAGGGCTAACAATCGCTGACTCTTGTCCCGGTTGCCCAGCTCACAGCCTTTGCACGATTTCCTCGAGAGATTTTCTCTGTTTGGCTCCCTTCTTCTTAAAGCCCCTTTTTGGATAACCGAGTGGCGTAATGGCATAGATTCTCTCATTATTCTTTACCGAAAGGGCATCGTAGAGAATATCCCGATCGAATGCCGCTATCCAGCAGGTCGCTACTCCCTCCGATTCGGCAGCGAGTATGAGGTGATCCATTGCGATCGTAAGGTCCGTCTCGAGCGAATTGTATCCATCCTTGGATCGCACCCAGGCATCATCAATGCATCCCAGAACAGCCAGAACATGGGGAGCCTCCTGAAACCATTCTCGGGAATAGCATTTTCTCACCCTCTCCAGCCCCTCCTTGGAGGAAATCAAAAGAAAACGCCAGGGCTGGTGATTGGCTGCAGAAGGGGCCAATCTTCCTACCTCGAGAATCCTGTTGAGAACTTCCTCCTTCACCGGTCTGGCCGGATCGTAGCTTCTGATACTCTCCCGACCGGCGACAAGCTTATGAAACGACATACCAACTCCTTATCGGAACTGAAGAGGATTATAGCTTTTCCCATCTGATTGTTGAAGCGGAGGTCCGCAGCTGATCTCCGCAGCGGACCTCCTTAGCCGACAGCGTTCCTATGCACAAGGTCTATTCTGGCCACGTATCCTCAGGCAGTGTTCTTGTTATTCACGAAGTCTTTCGTTATAGTCGTATAGATGAGCGAGAAAATTGTATTAATCGGAGCCGGTAGCGCCCAGTTCGGCCTTGGAACTTTGGGTGATGTGCTACAGTGTGCCACTTTGGAGGGCTGCACGGTCTGTCTGCACGACATAGACGCTGGTGCTCTCAAGAGCGTGGAAGAGGTCGCCAAACGTCACATCAAAGACAATGGCCTATCGTATCAACTCACGGCGACCACGGATCGGAAAGAGGCACTCAAGAACGCAACCTTCTGCATAATATCCATCGAGGTCGGAAATCGATTCACCCTCTGGGAACAGGATTGGCGCATACCGCAGCAGTATGGAATTCGACAGGTATACGGTGAGAATGGGGGCCCGGGAGGGCTGTTCCACGCCTTGAGGATTGTACCGCCGATTCTCGAAATCTGCGAGGACATCCAGAGAATCTGCCCCAACGCCACCATATTCAATTACAGCAACCCCATGAGTCGTATCTGTACGACTGTGCACAGAAAGTTTCCGGATCTCAAGTTTATCGGGCTCTGCCACGAGATTAAATCTCTCGAGAATCATCTGCCGCACATCCTGGAGACGCCTCTGGAGAACATCCGTTTTAGAGCCGGAGGTCTCAATCATTTCAGTGTGCTTCTCGAGGTTGCGTACCGTGACAGCGGGAGAGACGCCTATCCAACGGTAAGGGAAAAGGCTCCCGGCTATTTCAAGAATATCTGGAATCTGGAAGCACTTGTGGAACCCGGAGCTCAGGCAGAACGCCAGGCACACGACCCGACGGAGTGGTCGGAACGGGGACTCTTCAAACTCATTCTCGAGAAATTCAATTACCTTCCGATTACCACAGACAGCCACTTCGGCGAGTACATTCAGTGGGCCTACGAGGTTGTGGATCACAGGGGAATCCTGGATTTTTTCAACTGGTACAAGGATTACTGCTCCCAGAAGAAAGCCCACTCGATTCAAACTGAACACTACGAAGAACGGGTCGTTCCAATAATCGAAGGACTCCTAACCGATTCCGGCGAGGAGGAAGTAGCGGTAAATCTCCCCAATAGGGGGCCCCTGATCGACGATCTTCCGGAGTTTCTGGTGGTAGAGGTGCCGGGGATTCTCACAGGTCAGGGCATCGAGGGAATCAAACTCGAAAAACTTCCAAAAGGTATCCTGGGACTTCTCTCCAATCAGGTTGCCGTGCATGATCTGACCGCCGAGGCGATCTTGAGAAAATCCCGCGACGTGGCGTTGCAGGCCCTTCTGGTCGACCCGGTTGTGGACAGCGTACGAGCAGCTGAACAAAGCCTCGACACGATCATCGACCTGCAGAAACGTTATCTCGGCTATCTGAAATAGCTGGTAAAACTCTCGGCAGCAGGTGTGATTTTTTATAAGAACTGATGCCTACTTGGCCTGTGATAAAAGCCTCTGGAGGTGCGCAGGCCAGTATTCATCTGCCTTGGTGATGTAATCATCCTTTTGCTGGCGCCATTTTTCCCGGCCTTTGATATTGTTGTTGAGATAGAGCTTATTCTCGTAGATTGTCCACGCGTCGGGATCCGTGCCTTCGAGCTTGTTCTGCGAAAGGGCATAGGCACAGTACCCGCCGTATTGAGGGGCGTAGTGCTCCGGATCCTCGATGAATCTATCTCGTGTCTCCTCAGTCGCAAAGAGCCAAGTTGCGCCTTTCCATTCGTAGCTGTAGGTTTCCCGTCCGTAGACGGCTCCGGCCTCAGGAGGCAGGCTGTGATAGGCCACCACATCGGCGCCATTCAAAGCAACACGATTGCCGTCTACGTAAATTCCCTCTCCGGAGTCTTCGGGATTTCCACCCCCATAGAGCGTTGCCCCTGCCACCAGGGCGACAGAGATAACAACTAGTGTAATTCGTTTCATAGAGATAAATTAACGACGAAGAAGCGCTCTAGCAAGAAAAACCTTTAATCTGCCCTCACACAAAAACAGTTGGTCGGCTCTAAAAACACGTTTATTTGATGAAACCGTAAAGCATTTCAATCTCTTCGGCCCATCTATCCGGATTTGGAGTCTCTAGGATAAGCGGGATCTCTTCCAACCGTTCGTCGTTCATAATAAGCCGAAAGGGCTCGAGAGTGAGCTTTCCCTCACCGAGACATCGGTGTCGGTCCCGTTTTCCGCCCAGTTCTCCCATTGAATCGTTGAGGTGCATGCCTTTGAGGTATTCGAATCCCACAATGCGGTCAAAGTCCGCCAAGGTTTTTTCGTAGCTAACGGCGTTTCGGATATCGTAGCCCGCGGCAAAGAGGTGGCAGGTGTCCAGACACACACCTACACGTTCTGTTAGTTCGATCCGCTCGATGAGGTAGGCCAAATGCTCGAATCTGTGCCCCACACTTCCTCCCCCCCCGGAGGTGTTCTCGACAACAACGGCTACCCCTGGCACCTGAGCCACGGCTCTGTTGAGAAAGGCGGCAATCTGCCTCAAACAGGCTTTGTCTGTCTTCTGCTTTTTATGGCTACCAGGATGGAAGTTGAGATACTTCAGGCCGAGAAGGTGGCATCGCTCGAGCTCCTCGAGAAAAGCTCGGCGGGAGTTTTTGCGAACTTCGGCTTCCGGACTACCGAGATTGATCAGATAGATGCCATGGGGAAGAATGTGTGCAGGATCAAACTCCTTTTGCCGACAATTCCTGTGGAACTGCTCTACTACGCTATCATCCAAAGGCTTCGAGCGCCACTGCCGCTGATTCTGCGTAAACAGAGCAAAGGCCTTTGCCCCGATTCGGGCGGCATTCAAAGGAGCATTTTGCACTCCACCTTGCGCGCTGACGTGAGCTCCTACTCTCTTCATAAACAAAAAAAGGGGGTAGATCCTGTGTCTACCCCCCGCTGCAGCTGGAAAAGGGCAAGGAAAGGAGGTGAAAACTCGCCCTTTTGGAGCACTTCCCTGGCTCCAAAATAACAAAAATCTATAAATGAAACAACGGAAGCGGTTAGAAAGTTACAAAAAAAAGGATTATGCCGAAGCTCGGCATAATCCTTGGATTGACAAATGGAATCTAAATTCAGTCCAGCTTTCTGATTTTGAGATTATCGATGCTCAACGCCACGCTATTTGTCCTGAAGGAGAAATAGCTACCAGGAGGTATAGGCATGCCGAGATCGAAGGTGTAGTAGTACTTGTCGATAGCTTTTGGATCGTAGAACTTGCCCTTTCCCGTATTGAGATCAACAGAGAACTTAATTGGGACAGTGTAGTCAAGATATTCATACTTGAGGTATTCCTCGAGAATCGGATAACGATCGCCGTCCTCCATGATATCCCCTGATGGATAGAGGGTCATATCGGCGGGAGCTCTGCTCTTGTAGACCTGAGCAAAAGCGCCGGGATAGCCGTAAGCCCTAGGATCCCAGGTTACCCAAGCCAGCAAGCTCTTGCCGTTGCCCCAGCTTCTTCCCTTGCTCGGCCCGCTTACGCAAACGTGCACACCGAATCCTGCGTAGTCGTCCTCTCCGCCACCGATGTACTGGACATCGAACTCGTACTCGACGGTCCCTGTCTGGTTTACAGGAATGGTAGCGACTGAGATTGTTTCCTTGGTATTAGTCTGAGCCAGCCTGCCGTTGATGACCTTCCAATCTCCGCTTGCTACCTGCCAGCCGGAAAGGCTGGAAAAGCTCTCCGAAGCAAGCGTTTGCGAAAAAGCTGCGAGTGATGCAGAGAGGAAGAGCACAAGAAGAACAACCTTAAAACCTTTCATTGATGAACCTCCTGTAACGCGTTTAAACCAAAGGGTTTGCGTTTTTATTTTATTGGTCCATTATGCCTTCCATAATTCTTCCCGTCAAGTCCTTTATTTAAATTCCAGAGATTTTTTAGGTTCAAGCTTGCGAAGCCTTGGAGAGGCATCAGATCTTGCTTAATCCAACGATGTACGTCTCAAAGGATTGCTTCCTCGAAGACCTGGGTTTGAATGTTTTGACCGCATGAAAAATGTCCTTCATCCTCTCCCTGAGGTCCGCTTCGGAACCGCCCTGAAAGACTTTCACCACGAGATGGCCCCTAGCCTTGAGACAATCGGAGGCGATTTCCAACACACGTTCGGTAAGGGCGTATGATCTCTGAGTGTCAACTAGTCGATTGCCGCTTGTTTGCGGAGCGGCATCGCTGATGACTACTTCGTAGGGCCCCAGTTTCTTCAAGGTGCCTCCGAGATCGACGTCGTTGAGGTCACCCTGCAGGAATTGGATCCCAGGAGTTTTCTTGATAACACTATCCGGCTCCTTCACGTCAAGCCCTACGACTCGAGCCTTGAGCTCCCTTGCAGCAAAGAGACTCCAGCTACCCGGAGAAGCACCGAGGTCGAGCACTCGATCTCCCCTGTGTATAATGTGAAATTTTTTCTGGATCTCCTGCAATTTATAGACAGAGCGGGCCGGATAGCCCCTCTGCCGTGCGAGCTTGGTGAATTGATCCTCTCTGCGCTTCATCGTCCTCTCTCGCCGGCAACAGTCAGTTGACTTTGGTACACCGAGAGCTTACCTTGAATCTATGAATAGCACCAGTCTTATTCGAAGACCCTTTACCTACAGATACTACAACGCCACCTTGGCGCTAATTATCGTCAATGTAGTGGTTTATCTTATCAACTACGCCGCGCCGATAACAGCCGGTTATCTCGCCTTAAACCCGCGGATCGTTATGAATCGCGGGTTTTTCTGGCAAGTGGTCACCTATATGTTTGTGCACGGCGGACATTGGCACATTCTGCTCAATATGCTTATTCTTTTCATCTTCGGCATGCAACTGGAACAGCATATGGGGAGCAGCGAGTTTCTGCTTTTCTATCTGCTTACCGGTACCGGGGTAGGGCTCGCCTATCTGCTCATGGGGCAGAACATCATACTCCTCGGAGCGTCAGGAGCCATCTACGCCGTCCTGCTCGCCTTTGCCACCTACTTTCCCAATACGCGGATACTGGTTTTTTTCATCCTGCCCATGCGAGCTCCTGTGGCAGTTGCCCTTTTTGCGGGAATCGCGCTCTTCTCTCAACTCTTCGGTTTGGGAGGCGGCATCGCTCATCTCGCTCATCTCATGGGGATTGTCCTGGGCTATGTCTATTTCGTCGTTCGCCTGGGCATCAATCCGATTCGAGAGTTTTTAGGGCGATAGTGCGATAATCCTATTTTCTTCCGATAATTTTAGTGAACATCCTATGTTGCGAAATCGAATGCTACTTCTGTTTGTCGTCCTTCTCTCAATTTTCCTCCAGCCTGTGGCCTTTGCGGAGAGGCTGATACTTAGCGTGTGGTGCGAGTTGGAGCCGATGGTATTTCAGGAAGACGAATACCCTGTCTCCGCAGATACCGCGGCCAAGAGGATGCTCGAAGAGGCCCGTGTCTTCTTTTCGGCTATGATATACGGGTATAAGTTTTCATACACACCCTACGACAGGGGTAGAGGTGTGGCTGAGAGCTTTGAGCTAAGCCCATTGGCGGAGATTCGCTGGGGAGATCCCAAGCTGAGGATACTCGAAGTAGAGAAGAGGGGAAACCGTATGTATGGAAGGGTTTCCTACCATATGGCGGATTACCAGCAGGCCAGAAGAACTTCCTGGGGCAGCAATTCGATACCCTTTGCCTCGGGCCGCGGGGAGGCGACGCTGCTCAAAGGGACGGAAGGCAAGCTGCTCTCCTTCAAGGAATCTGTCAAGCAGGCGGTTCGCGAATACGCACGAAAACGGGTTTTCAACAAACCCAAAGCGATAAGGGGTGAGGCGCTGCTCTGGTCAGAACCATCTGTCTCGATTGATTCGGGGGCTTACTTCACAACGGTGAGAATCAAGCTCTTCATCAAAGAGCTAATCCCCTATACGATCTACTAATCTTTTAGCTTTTCTCTGAGCATAGTTTGAAAGGCTTCGTCCGGATTTAGAAACATGAGGCCAAATCCGCTGTTGACTTGTGATCCCTCTTCGGAAAAAACTCTTGCGGACCGCACGACCGTTGCTGTTCCCTCATAATACTTCTCTTTGTTTGCATCTACGAGAATTTCGAGCTCATCCCCAAGATCGAGAATAGAAAGATCCTCTGTAGAGATAAAAACACCTCCCATGGACAAATTGCTGCTTTTAAACTCCATAATCGAGTGTCCGCCTTCGGGTTTCTCTTTTCGCAGGACCGTTGTTATAGAGACTCTTTTCCTAGGACTCTTTCTTTTTTCTTCCATGGCTCGTCCTCGCTAGTGCAGTCCAATCCTGCAGCCCACGTAGATCTGCACCACACAGTCTATTATAGCTACCCGAAAGAAGAGCTGTCAAATGGAAACGGTGTTCCAGCCAGTCTGGGTGGTTGCCAATGCCAAAACCGGCAGGCCCCGCTTGACAAGGTATTATTAGGCCACACAAGGTACCGTCCACTGTTGAGGATAGGATGAGTAAGTGCTTGATCGAATATAAGGGAGAATGCTATGATAAATTTTAAGGGATGGCTTATTTTCAACCTGAGCGGAAGCAAATTCCGATGCGCCGCCCGATCGATTGTTGATTAGAGCAAGAGTAAATTTAAATGGAGGAAGATTATGTCGTTAGAAAATGCCAAAGCATTGATCGAAAAGCTAAAGGCGGATCATGAATTCGGGAAGCGTCTTGAAGATGAAGGAGATGAAGCTTCGCGGATAAAAATCATGAAGGATGCAGGATTTGATTTTACCAGGGAAGAGTTCCTACAAGCTGCTCAAGGGTTGGGAGCGGGTTCGGGAGAGCTGACTGAGGAAGACCTCAAAACCGTGGCCGGCGGTTTAAGCCCCGAGGGGCAAGCAGCAATCAGTGCGTCTATCCAAGCTGTCGGTGCGGCTTCGGCAGCGGCTTTTTGAACGAAGCATAGACAATCAGTAAAAACAGCAGAAACTCTTCTCTAATGGAGCCGTTCAATTGTCTTTGTTGCACCCATGAACTGATCCGTTTAACTCCATTCCTTCCATCTTTGAGAAATAGTTCCCCAGACTATATATGATTCCTCTTGCTTGCCTGTGAGTCGGTTGCCTATACTTTGGGATGGTGTATAAGTATCATGCGAGAAACTTCAATCCAAAGAGCACTATTGGGTATAATAACATCCTCACTAGGTTTTGAAAATGGTATTTTTTTTGTATGACTGAGATCCTGTTGTTCAATCCGCCTTTTGCCGTACCTGATGGGCCCTACATCAGTATTCCATCCCTTGCTGCCTACCTGAGGTCTCACAATAGGGGCGTTTCCGCCTATGATTTGAACAGAGAGTTCTTCTATCGCTTCCTCGACTGCCGAAACATCTTGGGAGGCAACAGGTATGCATTAGAGCAATTCAAGAAACTCAACAGTCGATCGAACTTGAAATTTTCTGAAATTGTCGAGTACCAAAAGCTCTTTCGCATTCTACGAACAGCGCTTGCGTTTCGGACCCAGCTCGATATACTACGGACGGGGCTAACGGAGTTTGATTACCTTCAGCAACAGCATCCGGCATTCAAAGCCCTGGCCATTCAACTTGCTTCCGCGCCTTACTACCCTGAAGGCATCCTCCAATCCCCATTCTTGCTGTTCAGCCTGCCACCCAATCCCCATTCGAGCTCCGATATTATCCAATCCGTGCACACGGATATGTTCTTCTCGAGACTGCTGGAGGAGATTCTGACGGAGTATCTCTCGGTCGAGCATCCCGGGGTCATCGGGATCTCTGTCGTTTTCATCAGCCAGATCGTGCCCGCATTCTGTTGCGCCGGCATCATAAGGAGGATGGCCCCAAAGACTCACATTGTTTTGGGAGGACCCAGCATATCGGTGTTTTTCCGTAACTTGAAAGAGAAGGGGATATTTCAATTTGTCGATAGCCTCGTGATGGATGACGGGGAGATCCCCCTGGAGAGGCTGCTCGAGGAGATCTCCACGGGCAGTCCCGATTTGAGCCGAGTGCCGGGACTGGTTTATCTGGAGGAGGGAAACATCCGTTTTAATAATCCGGTCCCGCCTCCCGAATTCGAAACCTTGCCCCCTCCGGATTACCGCGTTTTCCAGCTGAATCGATACCTCAATAAAAGGGAGCAGATGCGCGTGCCGTTTCGACTCTCAAGGGGATGCCGGTGGAGCCGGTGTACCTTCTGCAGGACAAATCTCCCCATGATCAAAACCTGTCGGCAGTTGCCTTTTGAGCTTGCCTACAAAAACTTGAAGCTAGTTACGGAACAGACGGGGATCCACAAGTTTATGTTTGCGGATGAAACTGCGGATCTCCGTATCCTCGAGTCGTTGTCAAAAAGGATAGTCGAAGATGGTTTGGAAATCGATTGGATTGCGCATACACGGGTTGATAAGTCACTGACGAGGAAGCGGTGTTTATTGTACAAATCGGCGGGCTGCAGCCACCTTTCTCTTGGTGTCGAATCCTTCTGTGATGAAATTCTGGAGCTGATGCACAAAGGGATTTCTTCGGCGTTGGCAGAAGAGGTCATCACGCAAATCGACGGGGTACTGCCGCTAAGCCTCTATATGATCCTTGGATTTCCGACGGAAACCGAGGAGCAGGCCCTGTTTGGATATCAAAAGGCAAGGCGACTGAAAGAGAAGGGACTGATATCAGGTTTCGAGTACAATATCTTTGTCTGCGCATATGGTTCGGATATTTGGGATCACCCAAGAAAATATGGGATTACGGAGATGCAAGGGCCGCAAGGCTGTGATCTGATGCCAGATATCTACGAATTCGAGAGCCATGGCATGTCGCGACAAAAAGCTACTGAAATGTTACTCTTTATCAGACCGCCGGCCCCTCTGAGCAGTTGCTCCGGTCATGAGAGTATCGAAATTGAAGGAGAAAATATAGTCCTGAATTATGATCAGAGCCGGCTACAGGCGATCGCCTTGAAACAACTGTCCAGAAATCTTTCCCCTTCCTTCATAGATATATTAAAGAAGGGAGACGAGGAGGGGATTACTGCAGCATCCGAAATTTGAAAAATGACAATCGGAGACAGCGCCGACCGTGATGGGCTTCTCAAAGCAGAAGCCGACATCCTTTTGCTCAATCCCCCCTTTTCCAGGCCGGAAGAACCTGTAATCAGCATTCCCGCTTTGGCGTCGTTCCTCAGATCCCGTGACAGGAACGTTGCTGCATTCGATCTCAACAGAGAGTTCTTTTGCCGGTTCCTCACGCCTGGAAATATCCTAAAAGGGAAAACATATGCTCTCAAGAGGTTTAAAGAGCTGAACGAACGTCCGGGGCTCAAGATAGCTGAAATGATGGAGTACATCCATCTATTCCAAGTGGTCGGGCTGACATCGAAATACCGTACGGAGATCGCCCTGCTGCAAACAGGATTTCCCGATTTTAACGATATTCAACAGCAAAGTTCGGCAGTGCGGAACTTCTATATCCAGCTTGCTTCGACGCCGTATTTCCCGGAGTTTGCATTCCACATACGCTATCCCTCATTCAGCTGCGGCTTCCCGTTTCATTTCTTTTCGAGCTCCGATGTGATCGAGAGCATACAACGACCCGGCCTGTACTCAGAAATCGTAAGGGAATGCCTGGAGGAATTGCTCGACGAAAAACTCTACAGGATCATCGGCATTTCCATCTCTTACTACAACCAAATCATTCCTGCGTTTTATTGCGCCCGCGTCATCAAAGAAATCGCTCCCACTGTTCACATTACCATGGGGGGAACAGCCATACTCATCTTCTTTCGAGAACTAAAGGAAAAGAGGATATTCAATTTTATCGATAGCTTGGTCATGGATGAGGGTGAAATACCCCTGGATCGTCTCATCACGGAACTCACAACCAACAGTCCCGACTTGAGCCGCGTTCCGGGGCTGGTTTATCTCGAAGACGGCGACATCCATCGGAATGAACATGTTTCACCTCCGCCTATGAAAAACCTGCCGGTGCCGGATTACAATGTGTTTCAGCTTGATAAGTATCTTACGAAAAGAGATCAGGTTCTTATTCCTTTCCGGGCTGCAAAAGGATGTCCCTGGGGTCGTTGCACCTTCTGCAGAACGAAACTACCGGCCATTCACTCTTATCAACAGTCATCCACCGACCTGGTGTTCGAACGACTCCGGCAGGTCATACGCGAGACCGGGACCAGCAGAATCCATTTTGCAGATGAATCTATCGATGCAAATGTCCTGGAAGACATTTCAAAAAAAATACTCGCCGAGGGCATTAAGATCGATTGGCAGGCTCAGACCAGGATGGATCGATCCTTAACGAAAAGAAGGTGTAAATTGTATAGAGATGCGGGATGCACCTCTCTCTCTCTGGGGGTGGAAACGTTCAGCGACAGAATCCTACGTCTTATGGATAAGGGCATCACCGCTCAAATGGCAGAAGATGTTATCAAAGAGCTAGACGGCTTCCTGCCTTTGTCGATTTTCATGATTGTCGGCTTTCCCACACAAACCGAAACGGAGGCCCGCTATGACTTTGAAAGGGTCATACACCTGCTGAAAAGAGGATTGATTTCGGAATATCATTACTCGATGTTTGCCATTTATTCCAGTTCTGCTATTTATGCGAAACCGCAGAAGTTTGGGATCGAAAACATCCCCGTTCCCGAGAGCTGGGATCTGTCACCCGATATCCTTGAGTTTGAAGGTCAAGGTATGACGAGGAAGAAAATGCGTGAATTGTATCTTCGGTTTACGCAGAACAGGACATCAGCCTTCAACAAGGTCGAAGCCTTGAGAGTCTTTGACGAAGATATTGGACTGAATTTCGATCTGCGGGAGATACAGCGCAGGATACACGCGCACTCGGTAGAGCATCCTCCCGTTCCCTACTGTGACTGGCTTCGCGCAGACGGAGGGTACGTTCTATCCTCGAAACGAGCACCGTGAAAGCCGTGAAATAGGTGCTCTCAGAAAAGACGTGTATTCGAACGATGCTTGAACGAACAAGTAAACCGTCACTTAAAAGATCGCTCTATTCCGTCATCCTCCCAGACGGGTGTCTCATTTTGATGTGCACCCCTGAAGAACCGATTATTCTACAGAACCTGAGTGCATTTCAACGGGAATTGCTGTTGTTGCTCGATGGAACCGTGACCGTGGAGGAAATCGCAGCTATTTTAAGCAAAAAAAAAGTAAGCTGCTCTACAGAAGAGATCTTAAAGGAGTTGAACGGATTCCATGACAGGCTCCTCTTAGAGGATGATAGCGAAAGAGCGCAGCCTCCAACATGGGATAACGAGGTGATGCAGCGATACGATCGGCAACGCTTGTTTTTTGCAGCGGCAAAGAGGAACGGCTATCCCTACGGCGTCGAAGTGCAGAAGAAACTTCGGGACACCCATGTCGTACTTTTCGGATTGGGAGGATTCGGCTCCCACCTCTTCTATCAGCTGACGGCTATGGGAATAGGCAGAATTACAGCGGTAGACTATGATAATGTCGAGTACAGCAATCTGAACCGCCAATGCCTGTTCCGGGAATCTGACATCGGGAAAGCCAAATTAGAGGTTCTCCGTGAACAAAGTCAGTTCCTGAATAGTTTGATAGACTACAACTTCATCAATAAAAAAATAACCTCGGCAGCGGATTTTCTCGCAATTATTAAGTCATCGGATTTAGTCATCCTTGCCGCGGATAGTCCGCGTGAGCATATATTTGAATGGCTTAATGAGGCTTCCTACAAAGCGAAAGTTCCGGTGTTGTACAGTCTGGGGGTCACCCATTCCTTTGCTCGCATAGGTCCTTTGGTGGTACCGGGTGAAACAGGGTGCTTCAATTGCTCGATGCCGGAGGTGCACTACAACGACCCCCTCGTCCGGTTTATCAATGCCCGACATCAGCACGCTGTGATTGTTCCGAGCATCATGACAGCATGTGGAATAATGATGCTTGAGGCAATCAAACATCTCACCCATTTTAATCCGTGCCGGCTGTATGATCAGAGAATTCATTTCAATCTGCAGACTTATGAGATTACGTTTCAGAAAATCGAAAGACGGGAGACTTGTCCTTTCTGTGGTAAGGTCTGAAGGTATAAAACAATCGGTTCGATATTCGCCCCATTCCGCGTGTGTTTATAAGTAATCCAAAGCACGCTTGAGTCTCATTTGATCAATAGGGTTGGCCTTCATTTTTTCTTTTACTTTCAAATCCAGGGCTTCAACCTTCTCATAGGCGCAGTTTTCCCTGCTCTCACATCCCTGGCAGTTCCAGCAGTTTACTCTCGTAAAAAACCTGTAAAACACACGAGACGGATTCTGGAAATCCTCTATCGCACTCCTGACGGTATTTTCACTGTAGAATTGGAGCAAGAGCTTTTCAATCTCTTCTATACGCCAATTTTCCTTTCTAAGTCTTATGAAATCCCTGACACATCGATAATAGACGACTCTATTCCGTAGCGTCCTATCATTTAGTTGTGAAACAACAGATAGTTGTGAAACAACAGACAACATAGAATCAAAACAGGCAAGTGCTTCTTCAATTTTACCCATTTTGTAGTAGGCCAGAATCGGGATAAGTCTGTAGGCTTCCCCATCATTCAGGGAGTGGGTATGAACAGGAACATTGTAGAGAAATGTGGTGTTATTCTCCATGGATGAGTTCAGCGTAAACTTGATGTACATGATGAGCTTTTCCAGGTCCTCATCACCTGCCTGGTGGATATTTCTTAGTATTTCTTTTGCAGAATCGAAGGTTTTACACTGTCTCATTTTCAAAACACCATAGCTATAAAGCTCACTGTAACCGGGTGTGATGACGTGACCGCTCGGGAATCCCAGATAAGAATTGTCGCGTACCAGCATATCGTATCCCTGGTTCAAGAAGACTTCAGTCAACCCTTTGAGCATATCTCGATTACTCTTTTTATCGATTTCCCTAAAGGGCGTAAAGGGATAAGAAGGCTCACCGCGGAAAAAGGATGGCGGATAGTATCCCATGGCTACCCTCATCAAATTTTGAAGATTGGTTTCAGGGTATATTGTTGACGATCCTGTAGAAAAGGAACTGCTAAGGGCGGCATCTTTTAGATGAAAGCCCTGAAACATTTCGGTAAATGTTCTCTCCAAAGCGATGCCAAAGCAGGGATGGGAACCGAATTTAATTCTATAGCTCTGACGGTCGCGATTGATTAAGACCGATGCTAAAACCGGATAGCCCTTTCCCAATGAACAGTCTTTTACAGTAACGCTGTAGGGACCTGTTTCTTCAATGGACCTTTTCATCTCCCATATGTAGGTAATTTCTTTCAAGAAGGAATCAGGCACGGTCGGCGGCGTTATTTCATTTTCCACGATATAGCGATTTGCATAGCGCTCCATATTTTCTGAAATCCCCTGGACGAGGGCTTCTTCGAGGGTGTTCCCCGCACACATGCCGTTGCTTCCATAGGCTGTTCTCAATATGGAGCTCGGAATATAGCGAAGATCTTTGTGTTTCACGCTGTAAAAAGGGAGGGCAATAAAATCCTTATCCCGGTCTGTTGCGAGTGTGTGATACCTCCATTTCTTTATTGCCTCCAATTTCCTGGTTTTCGCATCAAAATCCAGCGATTTTAAAACCAGTGAAAGGCTATCGCCGAGAAGTGGTTTCAATAGTATATCGAGCCATTCACAATTCGCGGCCGCAATATCCTCCGCGGAGAGAAATTTCTCATCAGGGTACACATAAAATCCGTGTTCTCTGTATGCCCTAGAGCTGTAGTCTCCCTGGTATAGAATTTTCCCTTGAATTCGCTCGAACAATTCAGCGTATGCGCTGGCCAGAGCATATTCACGACTCGTCCCTTTCCCGTTCGTTCCTAACGGCGTGCCCTTTATGGTGAGACGCACGGAATAGCAGCCCGGTACACCTGTATCCTGCCATGCTTCCCTGACCTTTATTGCCATGGCTGTCAGGATATTTCGCAACAGCAGAAGGGTTTTTTCCGGTGCTGTTTCCTTGTACTTGTTATTTTCAAATCCTCTCATAACTCATCCACTACCCGCTTCGTGTCTGAAGCTGCGAGTTGAAAGAAAAACAAGCGAGACATAACACCGATCTCTCGATTTATCCCGCAATCTAGGTGGATCCCATAATAATCTCGTGAATCTCTTCAGGGACCAACATGACGGCTCTGATGAGATATCCTGATGACACTGCCGTCGCTGCAACACTCCGCTGTCGAAACGCCTCCCCTGCTCCGGCAAAAACTCCGAATAGTGCCTAACCGCCAGCAAAACTATTATATTTATATCAATTCAAAGGCAATAGTAACCTTTCAATTCACAAAACTCATCCAAAATCCGACCCTTGCTCTTCTTTTTCGACCTTCGATACCTGGCAGCCGTCATCTTAGTAATCTCACGCCTGGCACCCAACGTTAACCTCATCGGCCGCCTTCAGGGGCATAATTACGAATACATTTTATTTTTGAGGCAACGGGTCCGTTTCGTGTAGATTTATTATGAGGCAATTCGTGAGGTTGACCTTTCAAGGTATCTCTATTACGCTTTCATGTTTCCAATTATCGGAGTGATTAGCGCTGAGCAGAAGCCACTGCGCCCGAGTTGCACCACGATCGGCTCTCTTCGGTGGCGGGCTGCTATCGGGCGGGAGGTTTCTGCGGAGGAGGATTTATGGGAGTAACCGCCATTGTCGGAGCCAATTGGGGCGACGAGGGAAAGGGCAAAATCACTGATTATCTGGCCGCTCAGTCAGACTATGTCGTCCGTTTCCAGGGAGGCAAAAACGCCGGTCATACCATAATCAATGACTACGGTAAATTTGCGCTGCATCTCCTACCTTCCGGAGTATTTTTTGAGAACGTGGTCAATATTCTGGGTACAGGCATGGCTGTGGATATTCCGGCTTTTCTGGAAGAGAGAAAAGAGCTTCTGGAAAGAGGCGTTCCGGAGCCCAAGATACTCGTTTCCGAGAGGGCTCAGATCGTGCTTCCGTATCACATCCGTTTCGATGAATACGAAGAGGAGAGGCTGGCTGATAGAAAGTTCGGGTCGACCAAGTCAGGTATCGCTCCCTTCTATGCGGATAAATATATGAAGATCGGGATCCAGGTATCCGACCTCTTCGACGAAGAACGCCTCGCCAAGCGCATCGACATAGCCCTGGAGAAAAAAAACGTGTACCTCACGCATCTGTACAACAAGGCTCCTCTCAGCTCCGATGATCTAGTCCCGACTCTAATGGAAGACGGAATCAAGATAAAGCCTTTTCTGGCTGATACGGATGAGATCCTGCAGGAGGCTGTCAAGGAGGATAGAACCATTCTGTTGGAGGGACAACTCGGGGCTCTGAGAGACCCTGACCACGGCATCTATCCCTATCCGACTTCCTCTTCGACTCTCGCGGGATTCGCAAGCGTCGGCGCGGGGGTTCCTCCCCACTCGATCAGGCGCATAATCGCCGTTACCAAGGCTTATTCGAGCTGCGTGGGCGCAGGTCCCTTTGTCAGCGAGATATTCGGAGACGAGGCCGACGAGCTGCGCGAACGCGGCGGCTCGGACGGCGAGTACGGTGCAACCACCGGCCGGCCGCGGCGGATGGGGTGGTTCGATACGGTCGCTACGCGATTCGGATGCCAGACCCAGGGAGCCACTGAGGCGGCTCTTACCCTGCTCGACGTTCTCGGGTATCGAAAGGAAATTCCAATCTGCACGGCCTATGAGATAGATGGAGAGCGCACAACACGATTCCCGGTGCCGGCCAAGCTCGACCGGGCTAAGCCCGTTCTCGAAAAAATGCCGGGATGGCAATCGGACGTGACATCGATACGATCCTTTGACAAACTTCCTCCGGCCGCCAAGGCTTACGTGAAATTCATCGAAGAGCGAATCGCGGTTCCCATCAAATGGCTCTCCGTGGGTCCCAGGCGGGAAGATATGATCAAGATTCCCTGAACGCGGCAGGTTGATCTTTCTGTCTCATCCGTGATTGTGGGAAAAGTAGCATTGGCCGTAAGACAAAGGCGGTACAATCCAAACATCGATTTCGACGCTGTGAGCAATTTTCTGGTACGGCACTATCTCCCTGAAAATCGGGATGGCAACTGCTTCCAGCCGATCTGGGAGTACTCTTACTATCATAGCTATACCGATTCTTCGGCCTTAGGCAGAATCGGCATCTGGGAGGACGATGGACAAATCGTGGCTGTTGCCTTCTTTGAGACGCTTCTCGGGGATGTGTATCTGAACACACATCCGGAGTATCAGTTCCTCAAAGCGGAGATGCTCCCGTACGCAGAGGCAGAGTTGACCGGGAGTGACGATAAGGGGAACCGCTTTTGCAGAATATATGTGAATGATTTCGACACGGAGCTCCAGCAAGCTGTTCGGTTACGGGGATACTCTAGAGATCCTGAACACGATCGAGCAATGTCCCAGTTTCGTATCCCAAAGCCTTATCCTCATGTAAAGCTTCCGCCGGGATTCATGCTCAAAAGCCTGACGAAGGACAACGATCTACGCAAAGTTCATCGCGTCCTGCATCGGGGATTTAACCACCCAGGAGAGCCTAGGGAGGCCGACCTCGAGGGCAGAAAAAAAATGCAATCGGCTCCGCATTTCAGAAAGGATCTGACTATCGTCGTCGAGGCTCCCAGTGGGGATTTCGTGTCCTACTGCGGCATGTGGTACGATCAGATCAATCGCTTCGGCTACGTCGAGCCGGTTGCGACAGACCCAGAATACCGAAGGCTCGGATTGGCCAGCGCCGCCGTGCTCGAAGCCATCCGCAGATGCGCCGACGAGGGGGCTATAGCGGCTTATGTCGGGACCGATAAGCCTCTCTATCTCTCCATCGGATTCAAGAAGCTCTTTTCGCAACACTGCTGGACTAAATCATCCGGTCTCAATAAATCCGTCTGGGGCTTTGGAACGCCTGATAGGAAATCCATCGTTCGTCGGAACGCACCATCCTGAATCGATAGGTATGGAAGATCAATACAACGGGATTGCCAAGTGGTATTCGCTCCTCCTCAAAGATCCGGCCGGAATGGGAGAATATCTCGTCAGACAACTATCTGAATTACTGGACCTCGAACCGCCCGGGCTATCCATTCTTGATTGCGCCTGTGGCACCGGTATAGAGCTTGCACTCCTGGCCAAGCTGGGCGGCGTGGTTACGGGAAGTGATAAAAGCAAAGCCATGCTGGCACAGGCGAGGAGTCAATTCGATTCGATGGGGCTATCGGTCCCCCTGATCAAATGCGAATGGAAGGAGCTTCCGGCTAAGATATCCGAGCGATTCGACCTAGTGATGTGCACGGGCAACTCCATCAGCCACTGCATAGACCGCACGGAGATGAATCTCTCCACCAAAGGCATGGCAGAGATGCTAAAAAAGGAAGGTTCCCTCGTGGTTGCCGTACGGAATTGGGAGAGGATAGTTAAAGAGAATCCTCGATTTTGGGTCCTGGAATCGCGGCTACACAAAAACAAACGCGTGACGCCAATCTACGTTTGGAATCTCAACGGCATGAGCGAAACGGCAACGATAGAATTGCTCTTTGTAGTGGACGATGGCGGAGAGACATCCTTCGAAACCCACACGATCTCGCTGCGCCCCTTTCCGCGGGAAGAGCTTGTAGAAGCTTTTCGTGCAGCAAATCTGGTCGAGATACAGGTGATCTCAGAAAAAGACGATGACTGGTACTGGGTGACGGGCAAGATGAAGTAGGAGTATCTGACTACGGGATGAACTCAATAAGTCCGGAAAAGGCTCCTAATTATTTTCTAACGAAATCCTTGCATTCTTTTATGATACCGGCTAAAATTCTGCAGAGGAGATAATTATGAGCGATTATGAAGCTTATTGCGTGAAATGCAAGGCCAAGCGTACCATGAAGGATGTTCAGGTTGTGACCAATGAAAAGGGTCGTCGGCAGGCCAAGGGGGTGTGTCCGGAGTGTGGTACCAAAATGAACTTGTTTCTGAAATCTGAAAAATAGCCGCCCCGCGATCACCAGCTCTTACGAATAGCGGATATCGGATTTCATCTCTCTCACCATTCTTAGCGCTACCCTATCAAACTCACCTATCGTATTTTCCTATTCTCCTTACGATGCTAAACTGAGCGTTAACTAGTATTACGGTAAATCCGATTCTTCGCTACGGCATCGAATCGAACAACTCTGTCCATCCATCAGGAGAAACCGAGAGACAGAGACACCAGAGAGTCGATGAAAGCGATCTGGCAGGGTAAACTGGATGAGGTGCGGAAGCATCTTGGGATACAGAAGGCTTGATGCACGGCCCCGTTCGGTAACGGACCGCCGTTTGGAGATCTTAAATGAACGAACAAAGGTATTTTATTTCGATCTATCATGTCATAGAACACATAATCGGAAAAGAATTGCTCGACACGAGCAAGAGCTTGATCAGGAACTATATCGAGGGTTCGCATGAAATGAGCTTGTCGGGAAAGGCGCGAGATGCCATTACCAGATATCTTCAAGACGACATCCCAACCCTGGAGGAGATCAGAAATAAATCTAAGGTTTCCAAGCTCAACAAGCTCGATCACCTCTTACTGAAAATGGAGTACGAGGCGGAGCTGCTCCAAAAGAATATGCTCTCATGAATAGGAAGGTGGAATGATTGTAACAGGTATGATAGTAGAGCTTCTCGTAATAGGCTTCAGCGGTCTGGCTTGGATCCTGTTAATTGTCTTTAGTGTTTTTGGCTACCATTTCAATATAGGTTTGACCGAAACGGCGATCGGTGTCTTTCCAGCCCTCTGTCTCGCCTACATTGTTGGAATCGTAACGGACCGTATTGCTTATGCAATCTTCGAAAAGATCTGGACAGAAAAATTCAAAACGGAGCTGTTCAAGAGCTCCTCTGACTACGAGGCGTCAACCTCGAAGATTATGATGAGTTCGGCTCGTATGGCCGATATCATCGAGTATGCCAAAAGCAGGATCAGGACCTGTAGAGGCTGTGCGTTCAATTCGCTTCTGACAATCATCTGTTTCAATATCTTTCTCTGGGCACGTATCATGGGCACAGGCAATGCACTGAGAATCGCTCTTCTAGGCAATCTCTGTTTGACTCTGCTCTGTCTCGGTCTGTGGTTTTCCTGGAAAACGCTAATTCTCGCTCACTATACCAGGATTCAGGAACAATCGAAGCTACTCAAATAGATGGCCAGTAACCGATGAGAGGAGATGCCGGCAGTTTGCGGTTGGGCATGTTCGCCTGGTATGGCTACGATCGTAGCTTCCGGGAGAGGATCAGGCTCATCGCCGAGGCGGGATTTCAATCAGCCTGCTTCTGGCTCAGTATCGACGAGGATTACATAGCAAAAGGCTGGTCAAACCAACTCCCCTACATATTCAGAGAATACAATCTGGAACTCGAGAACGCGCATATCCCCTACGATCACTGCAATGACATCTGGAGTCGGGACAGTAGCGCTCGAGAAGCATTGCTCAGGGATTACTGCAACGCCGTAGAGTTCTGCTCCAGGCATAGTGTGCCGATGATGGTGATGCACATTACGAGAGGCACGAAGCCTCCTCCACCCTATCCCCATGGCCTGGAGTTACTGATGCAGCTGACTGAGAGGGCCGGAAGGTTGGGCGTTAGAATCGCGATAGAGAATACCGCATCGAATGAACACATCGACTATATCCTAGGCAAGATAGATTCACCCCACCTCGGGCTTTGCTATGACACATCTCACGATTTCTTGAGAGGCGAACCCTTCTGTGGCCTTTTGAGGAAATGGGGCCACAGATTGTTCGCGACTCACGTCTCCGACAACGACGGACTAAAGGATTGCCACTGGATTATCGGCACTGGCAAGGTCGATTGGCACACCTTTGTCGATAGCTTTCCCAAATCGAGCTACACAGGTGTACTGTCCTGCGAGGTTCTACCTAGCGATAATGAACCTGTCGTAGAGTTTGTGAAATCAGCCCACGATCAGCTGAAGCGACTCTCCCGAAGAATCGAGGAAAGACGGTAGGCTCGACTGCCCGCTTACTGGTAGAAAGGCAACCCCTAAACATCAAAACCCGAGAGGATTATATCAATTTAAGATTTGACAACAACGTTGACCAGTTTGTTCGGAACAACGACGACCTTGGCTACCTGCTTGCCCTCAGTTAGCTTCTTAATCCTCTCCTGTTCCAAAACTAGCTTCTCCAGCTCTTCCTTGGGAAGATCAGCAGGAAGCTCCATTCTGGCTCGGATCTTTCCATTTATCTGACAGACAACGGTAACCAATTCTTCCTGGATCAGCTCCTCAGACCATTCCGGCCACTTCTCCTTTGAGACGCTTGGAGAGTTCCCCATCTTTTCCCATAGCTCCTCACTAAGATGGGGAGCATAGGCAGCGAGTAGCTTGATAAAGGGTTCCCACAGCGCCCGGTAAAGCGTGCCTTCCTGAAACACCCTATTCGTAAAAATCATCATCTGGGCAATCGCCGTGTTGAAATTCAGGTTGGCGGTGTCCTGGCTCACCTTTTTGATCGTCTTGTGCAAGAGCCTGAGGAGCTCCTCTGTTGGTTCTGCATTTGTAAGGGATTTCTCGGATATCCTCCAGATCCTGTCCAAAAAGCGCTTGACTCCTACTATGCCCCTGGTCGACCACGGCTTAGCAACCTCCAGAGGGCCCATAAACATTTCGTATACCCGCATCGCATCGGCTCCGTAGTTCGTGATGATATCATCGGGATTGATGACGTTGCCCAGGGACTTTGACATCTTCACCCCTCCCTCTCCCAGGATCATGCCCTGGTTGAGCAGACGCGCAAAGGGTTCGCTGGTGTTCACGACGCTGATGTCAAAAAGTACTTTGTGCCAAAACCTCGAATAGAGCAGATGCAGGACGGCGTGCTCCGCCCCTCCCACATAGAGGTCTACCGGCAACCAGTAATCAATTTTGTCTCTAGATGCGAGCTCGACGTCATTGCGTGGATCAATATAGCGAATGTAGTACCAGCAAGATCCTGCCCACTGGGGCATCGTATTGGTCTCCCTCTTGGCGGGTCCGTTGCACTCGGGACAGGAAGTGTTGACCCATTCCTCTATGGCAGCCAGCGGAGATTCTCCAGTCCCCGTAGGTTCATAGCTTTCGACTTCGGGTAACAGAAGGGGCAGCTCCTCATACGGTACGGCAACAACGCCGCACTTAGGACAGTGAATGAGGGGAATCGGCTCCCCCCAGTACCGCTGTCGCGAGAAGATCCAGTCACGTAACTTGTAATTGACAGCCTTGGTGCCGGAGCCTCTCTCTTCGAGCCAGGCGATGATTCTATTCTTGAACTCTTCGGTTTCCAATCCGTCGAACACGCCGGAGTTCACAGCAATCCCATCGTCCACAAAGGCTTCGGTCAACTCACAGAGCGAACCATCCTTCGATACCACTTGGACAATTGGCAGCTCGTATTTCTTTGCAAACTCGAAGTCCCTCTCGTCGTGGCCCGGCACAGCCATTATGGCGCCCGTGCCGTAGGAGATGAGGATATAGTCGGAAATCCAAACCGGAATTTTGTCGTTGTTGACCGGATTAATGGCGTAAGCCCCAGTAAAAACCCCCGTTTTGTCTTTGGCCAGATCGGTTCGCTCTAAATCCGATTTGAGTCGTGCCTGTCGAACGTAGTTGTCGACCTCCTCCTTATGCTTCGGAGTGGTGATCTTCTGTACCAGCGGATGCTCGGGCGCAAGAACCATGTATGTCGCTCCGAACAGCGTATCAGGCCGCGTCGTGAAGACTTCGATCTCGCCATCGCCCTCTGCAAGCTTGAATACGGCATTGGCTCCCTCGCTGCGGCCGATCCAGTTTCGCTGCATCATTTTCAGAGATTCCGGCCAATCCAGTCTCTCAAGATCCTGAAGCAGCTCTTCGGCATATACGGTTATTCTAAGGATCCATTGCCTCAGGTCCCTTCGCGTGACCTGAGTGTGACACCTTTCGCATTTGCCGTCTTTGACCTCTTCGTTAGCCAGGCCAGTTTTACAGGAGGGACACCAATTGATAGGTACCTCGTCCTCGTAGGCCAGACCTCTTTCCCATATCTTGAGAAAGATCCATTGCGTCCACCTGTAATACTCCGGCTCGTGAGTGGAAAACTTCCTCGACCAATCGTACGAAAAGCCGAGAGCCTTGATCTGTGATTCGAACCTCTCGACATTCTGCTCTGTCGATACCCGAGGATGCGTGCCGGTCTTGATGGCGTAGTTCTCAGCAGGCAGGCCGAAGGAGTCGAAGCCCATCGGATGAAGCACGTGAAAACCCTTCATCCTCAGATACCTGCAATAAATATCGGTTGCGGTGTAACCTTCCGGATGCCCTACGTGCAGACCCGCGGAGGAAGGATAGGGAAACATATCGAGAATGTATCGTCGCTTTTCTGCCGGAACGGAAGAGTCTTCGATGACTTTGAAGGTTTCATGTTTTTCCCAGTAGCTCTGCCATTTCGGTTCGATACGCTGGAAATCGTAGTCGGACATGGCAGCATATTAGCGATCGCAATGCGTTACGTCAATCCAATTCGCCGTGGAGCTCCCTTTCGAAACGATCAAAGAACAGCTTTTCGAAAGCGAGCTTGCCCTCGAGTACCTCCCGTGAAGCATCGAAGTTAAGAATCCCTCGACACCACTCCACAAACCTTAGGTTCTTATCGCTTCTGAAGTACTCGAGGGCTTTTTCCCCTGGTTCGTCGCATGAAGCACTGAAGAGAAAGCCCAGCCACACATTCTGCGACCCGAAATGATCGAGAAGGTCCGCATCCTGAATCAGCATCTGGTCGATCCGAGTGCTCTGGCCTCGCTTGTTGTGCATCCTGACAAGCTCTGCCAAGGATTCTATCGATTCAGCGGGCAGCTTTCCCGCAAGAGACTGCCTCACTATGGCAGCTCCGTTTTCGGCATGGGGCTCGACTCCCTTGGCCACATCGTGCAGGAGAGCCCCGGCGTAAAGCATTTCGCGGTCAATGGAACAGTCAAGGTTCATCCTGTCCAGAAGCTTCATGCAGATTTCGGCTGTTCGCACTCCGTGATAATAGATATACCCCGTCTCTCTCTCCAGGTGACCCTTTCGATCGATCATGAGTCGTCGCGCTAATTCTCTTATCTCCTCAACATTCATAGGTAAGCTTCGAAACAGGTTGTAGGAAATGGATTATTTGATTCTATCGATGAGCCGGTCGGCGATGTCCGGATAGAGGTGCTTGGCGCATTCAGGACAAAGACTGTGACTGAACTTGATCTTCGAATGATCCTGAATGTACTGCTCCACCTGGTGCCAGTACCCTTCGTCGTCCCGTATCTTTTTGCACCTGGAGCATATCGGAAGCAGCCCGCTGATAACTTTTATCTCTTCGAGAGCCCTTTTTAGCCGCCTGTTCTGC